>JBBSNU010000249.1:0-7226 GCA_038260455.1 Chroococcales cyanobacterium
CAGTCCGCAAATCCTTGACCATTTGATAGGGGTGAAAAACGTAGTTGCGAATTTGGTTGCCCCAAGCTGCCTCTACCATGTCGCCGCGAATTTCGGCAATTTCTGCCGCCCGCTGTTCCCTAGCAACCACCAACAGCCTAGCCTTGAGTAATGCCAGAGCTTTTTCTTTATTTTGCAACTGACTGCGTTCTTCGGTACAGCGGACGGCCAAACCACTGGGAAGGTGAACGATGCGGACTGCCGTTTCTACCTTGTTAACGTTTTGTCCGCCCTTGCCGCCTGCGCGGGAAGTAGTCACTTCCAAATCTTTTTCTGGAATATCCAGCTTAACGGATCGATCGAGCACCGGCATCACTTCCACGCCCGCAAAACTCGTTTGACGCTTGTCATTGGCATTAAACGGCGAAATTCTGACCAAACGGTGAGTGCCTTTTTCCGACCTCATGTAGCCGTAAGCGTAGCGGCCGAGAATTTCCAAAGACACAGATTTAACACCTGCTTCCTCTCCCTCAGAAATTTCGGTTAAATGTACTTTGTAACCTTGACTTTCTCCCCAGCGGGTGTACATCCGCAGCAGCATTTCGGCCCAATCTTGAGCATCCGTGCCGCCCGCCCCAGCGTTAATTGTCAAAACCGCGCCGCCTTCGTCGTAGGGGCCCGATAGTAATTGTTGCAGTTCCCACAGGTCGAGTTCGCGGCTTAACTGAGCAAGATTGGAAGAGGCTTCTTGGAACAAAGACTCGTCTGCGTCTAACTCCAGCAGTTCTAAAATAGCTCTAGCGTCTTCTAGGCTAGTCTGCCAGCCGCGGTATTGGTCTAAATGAGATTTGAAGTTGTTGAGTTCTTGGAGGGTTTCTTGAGCTCGATCCTGGTCGTCCCAAAATGCTGGTTGGGCGCAGATTTGCTCTAAGTCTTGGATTTTGGCTGTGAGTGCGGGGATGTCAAAGATAGTCCTGGGTTGTACCCAGTCGATCGGACAATGTTTCGATATCGTGCTTGATGTCTAGAACTTCCACTGTGAGTTTTCCTAGTTGTGGGTGGCGATCTTAATCTTAGCTTGCTGCTGACTTGTTGTTGCAAAAATACTCAGAAAGATTTTTTGACCGCAGGTGAACGCGGATGAACGCGGATCTTTCTAAATATACTGCGAACCTGTGGAATTGAAAGTTTTACCGCATTCGTGAGCGCATACGTCCAACCTTTTGGAACATGAAAAACTTTTGGTGAGGTCTTCGCGAAACCAATCACAGGCGATCGCATCTTTCACTGATTTAGTTCTGAGAGAATTAAATCCGTTGCCGTACTTTTCAATTAAAGCCAGCATTTGGGGTCTGTAAGTGTCGTTATAAATAACGTATTTGGTATGGCTGACCCAACAGCAAGGCCAGAGTTCTGCTTCAAAAGAAATGAAAATATCTTTAGTGGCTTGAGTTTGACAGCTAATTTCTACGTTGCGGTAGTAATTGTTGAGGCTACCAAATGTTTCTACAGCTTGGATAAATTGGTCTCCCTGTGGATTTTTATATTGTTCCAACGATGGGGGTTGGAGTTCTGGGCTGGCTGGCTGTGATGGGACAGAACGATTTGGTTCTGGTGCTTGAGAGGTTTCGATAGCTATAGCTTGATACCAAGCATAATTGGCTTTTTCTGGTTGCCCCAACTGCGTCAACACTTTAGCTAAATTGCGATAAGCTCCGGCAAAATTGGGTTTAAGCTCGATCGCCTTTTGGTAATAAGCACTAGCTGGCTGCCACTGTTGCTGTTGAGCATAAAGACTGCCTACATTAGCATAAACTTCTGGAAAATTAGGCTGAATTTGGAGTGCCTTGGCGTAACAATCTGCTGCTGCTTGCATCTTCCCCAAACCTTGGAAAGCATTTCCTAAAGTTTTGCGGGCTGCTGCAAAATTAGGTTGAATTTTTAGGGCTTGTTGGCAGGCTGCGATCGCTTCTGAGAGCTGTCCTTGTTTCAAACAGTCCTCCGCTTGTTGGTGCAACCCAACAGCGGTCTGTGTTTGATTTTGAGGGGCTGACGCATTAGTTGTTGCTGGTTGGTTGGGGCGATCGCTCTTAGCATCTACCTGAGAGTTTTCTGCCTTCTGAGGCTGTTGATTTGCCGACTCTTTGTCATAAATCTCTTTCGCGACAAAACGAGAGGTAGCTTTTGGTACAAACTCGATAAATCCTAGTTGTTTGGCTAAATCTCTGGCTGCTTCTACTTGGTGCTGGTTGTGTTCAAATATCAAGTAGTGCCAGACTGCTTTTCCGCCAGCTTGGATAAAAGCATTAACAGATTGCATTATCCTGTCCCAGTTGGTATTTTGGCGGTAAATGCTGTTAGTATCAGCCAATCCGTCAATACTAAAAGTTACGCTATCGTGTTCTCCTGTCATTGTCTGTGCCAGGGTGCGCCACCAGTCTGGGTTGCGCCCGCTACCGTTGGTGTACAGGCCGATTTTAGGAACTCCCATGCGGTGCCAATACTCGATCGCGGGAATTGTGGTATTGCTAGTCATAGCATCCCCGTAGTTGCCGCACATATAGATCAAATCCAATTGAGAGCAAAATTCTTGTGGGAAAATTCTCTCAATATCTTCAATCTTTAATTCTGCTGCGGGCAAAATCGGGTTGCCGGTGCGCGGACATTGGGGACAAGCTGCATTGCACCGGGAAGTAATTTCTACGCTGACTCTTCTGATATCTTCATATTTTAAGTACATAATACCAATTTAATGTGAAGTTGCACATATCTCGATCCCCCTAAATCCCCCTTAAGAAGGGGGACTTTGATCGGAATCTTGTCCCCCCCTTATTAAGGGGGAGTAGGGGGCAAGCTAAGGGGGGATCGGATTCTATGCAGCCTCATAAAAAATTGGTATAAGTGTTATTCAATTAATTTGTGATTAATTTTAAAATCGCGATCGACAGAATTAGTGCAGTCAATCTCAAATATAAAATCTCAAATCGACCGATCGCTATCTTGGTTGTAAATCTTAATCAAAAACCGCAGCCCGATGTCGATCGAGCTGCGGTTGTTTTTAAGCTAAACTTGCCTTGATTAATCGCGGCTGTTGAGAGCAATCATCAGGCGCAGAATAAAGATGAACAAGTTGATGTATGTCAAGTACATCGACAAAGCGGCGGGCAAATACTGGTCGTCGCGGTAGCTGCGGGGTAGTATGTAAAAGTCTACAATCGCAGCGCCAGCAAATATAAACACGCCGATGCCGGAAATGCCAATTTCTAACCAGGTTGGGGTGTAGACTCCAAATAGAGAGAGTAGAAATTGACCGCCAACGACGACTAACAAAGCAATCACACCTAAACTGATGGTTTTGGTGACAGCCATGCCGTCTTCTTCGGACAAGTTGGAGCCTATTTGGCGGGCGGCGATGAAGGTAATGCCACATCCGAGGGCTGCAAAACCGATGCCAGCAATGCCGACTCCTTCGTTTCTGAGTGCTACAGACACCAATCCGCTGAGGGTGTAGCCGGTAAGCAGGCTGTAGGTGACCAGCAGGGGTAAGGCGGTACTATTGTTACCTTTTTCGGCGACACCGCGAACGACAAAGAACAGAATTAATTGTAGGACGATCGCGGCGATGAATGTGGGAAAAAAGATTCCCGGATAGTTGCGAATGACTCCGAGGCCGCCGTAGGTGCCGACAGCGGTTAAGACGAGTCCGCCACCGACGAAGGGGAGGGCGTTGGAGATGACGTTGGGGCCTACCAGTGCGTGGTTTTTGGCCTCGCGCATGGCTTCGCGGAAATTGCTGGTGTTACTCACGAGGATTTACCTAATGTTGGCTGAGAGTTGATATCTTGGGACTTGGGCGCGGCAAAAGAAACCGGGTATGCACGAAAATACGCGGGTTTAAACCTGTAGTTATGGTGAAAAAGCCGGTTTCTCACGCGGCGCGCAAGTCTTGTATTTCTATTCTGACAGCTTTACACTTTGTTTGCAAAACTTGGTCGAGTTTAAAGATTTTATAAAGAACCGGGGTGAAATCACTCCCAAGTAGGAAACGATTGTTTAT
Source organism: Chroococcales cyanobacterium (assembly GCA_038260455.1). GTDB lineage: Bacteria > Cyanobacteriota > Cyanobacteriia > Cyanobacteriales > Microcoleaceae > Microcoleus. The sequence goes on from JBBSNU010000249.1 coordinate 4,037, forward strand.
AATATAATGCGTACAGGGTTTGCGGTCTCGCTGCAGCGCCGGAATTAGCACAGTATAATACGATTGTCTAACGCCACAGGGATATTCTTTAACTTAATTAACATGGTGATGTCAAGGTCGATCGAATCGCAGATGGCAAAGGTGAATAAATTTGGGATTTGAGATTTGCGATTTGCGATTGAAAGCTTTATGCTAAAGGGAGGGGGATCAGTTGATTTGAGGTTTTTGATGGCCGGCAAGAGTTGAAACTAGGGAGAGAGAATCTCCACAATTAAAAATCTCAAACCTGAAATCGGTTCGGTTAGTTGCACCTGGTAGCTCGGACAGGGAATTCCAAGAAAATTAATGAATAGATTTAGTTCGTACCGAAAAAATTCTCAACAGGTAATGTCTAATGCTAACCTTTTTTGCTCGTAAATTATTGTCACCCGCAGCCGGAATTCTTTTGGCTGCTACTGCGGTGATTTCCGTTGGCCAAGCTGCTTTTGCAGGTAATGTCCGAGCCGTTTCTGTCGCTGCTGCATCGCAGGGTTCAGAATATTGGCTGCTGGCTCAGGTTGGTCAACCCCCCCAAGGTATAAGTTCTCCGAGCCCGAGTCCGGGAAGGGTAAACCGGGCGCCTTTGCCTGTGAAAATTCCCGAGCCTTCGACGGTGGTAGGGTTGGGTTTAGTGGCGGGTTCGCTGGTGGTGACTCGCCGGAGAGCGAGAGTCGGACGATTTTAGATTTTAGATTTTAGATTGGGAAATTGACGGATTGACGGATTGGGAGATTGATCGATTTTAGATTTTAGATTTTAGATTGGGAGATCGATCGATTTTAGATCAATACGGTTCACTTAAGACTATCCATGCGGTAAAAAATCATGAAAAATAAATACTCTTGTTTGCTTCGTTCCTCGCAATGACAATCTTAAGTGAACCGTATTGGATTTTAGATTGGAGATTGAGGGATTGGGAGATTGGGAGATTGCCCTCGTGTTGCGATCGAACTGCTATACAATCAATGGCGGTGATATCGTGTGCGATCGATTTGCCGCAATCAGATTGCATAGCAACATGGGACAGGAGTTTTCTGACGCTGCGGACGCCAGGACGCACTACAAACGGTTTTTTATTGTCTGTTTCAGCATTTTAGCCGATCGCGTCGCGTAGAGCATTTTTAGTCATAGCTGCGATCGACTGTTCGGAAGCCTTCGGCAAATGATAGTATTTCCCGCCAGAAGTCTTGGCCAACTCCTTCGCAAAGCCTGTCGAAATGAATTTGCTCTCAGTGTCAATCACCAGCAACTGCATTCCCAGGCCGCGAATTTTGGCAGCAATTTCCAACAATTCCTTTTTAATATCAGGCTTTTCGCCATCTAAAATTGGTTCACCCAAAGAACGAGCCAAAGGAATATTACCGCGTCCGTCAGTAATAGCGACAATCGCCACTTGACCAATATCTCCCGACTGCCGCGCGTTAACTCCCACGCGCACCGCCTGCGTCAAACCGTGGGCGAGGGGCGAACCACCGCCGCAGGGCAGCCGTTCCAAACGCTTACGGGCCAAGGCTATCGAGCGAGTCGGCGGCAACAATACTTCTGCTTGTTCTCCGCGAAACGGAATCAGCGCCACTTGGTCGCGGCTTTGATAAGCTTCGGTGAGTAGCTGCATGACAGCACCTTTGGCCGACTGCATCCGGTTGAGGGCCATCGAACCCGAAGCATCCACGACAAATACGACTAGAGCCCCAGCTTTTCGGGCCAAGCGCTTCGCCCGAATGTCTCCCTGTTCCACAAATACGCGGCGCTCTACCCCCCCTTGCCCCCCCTTGCTAAGGGGGGGTTGACTCGCCTGTTGCCCCCCCTTAGTAAGGGGGGGTTGGGGGGGGTGAGAATTCCTGTCGCGGCGGGCTTTTTGGTAGGGTGCGGCGGCTCTGAGAGTCGCATCTACAGCGATGCGGCGGACGGGGCCTTTGGGCAATACTGGCTTGACGTAACGGCCTCTATCTTCCGAGAAAATGGTGCTTCTGCTGCCAGATTTGCCTTGTTTGTTGGCGGATTGTTGGGCGAATAAAAGCACGCTGGGGTCAAGAATTACGCCTTCGGGGTCAAACAGAAATTCTTCGGGAATGGTATCTTGTTCTGGTTCTTCTTGAGGTTCTGGGTTGTCTTCGTCTTCTTGGTTGTCTTCGTCTTCTTGTTCGTTTTCGGGTTCGTCTTGTTCTTGTTCTGACTGCTTTTGGGGCGGTGGCGGCGGGGGAGGAGGAGCAGAGTTTTCGTCGGGGGGAGTTTGGATGACGGTGGCGCGGGGTACGATGACTAATTCTACGGCACGGCGCAAATCTTCGGCGTTAACTTCTGTGCGTCCTTCGATGGCGGCGGCGGCTTTGGCGACGCGCACTGCGAATATTTCGGCGCGGTGTCCCTGAACTACGCCGCGGAGGGCTTCTTCTACTAGGTAGGCAATTTGTTCGCGGCTGATGGTGACATCTTTGAGCCATTCTCTGGCGAGGATGATTTGGGTTTTGAGGTTGTCGGTGTCTTCGCTGTATTGGTTGAGAAATTCTTGGGGGGAACTGGAGTAGGATAGGGCTTGTTCTACTGCATAGACTCTTTCTTCTAGTTGGAGTGCTGCGTCGGCGGAAAGGACGATCGCGATGCGATCGAGCAAATGTTCTCTGAGCGACCCTTCTTCGGGGTTGTAGGTGGCAATGAATAGAGGTTTGCAGGGGTGTTGGAAGCTGATGCCTTCGCGTTCTATTTGGTTGCGACCTTCGGTTAATACTGTTAGCAATTGGTTGGAAATGTTGTCATCGAGCAGGTTGATTTCGTCTACGTAAAGTACGCCTCGATTTGCTTGGGCTAGGAGTCCGGGTTGAAATACGGTTTTGCCAAATTTTACTGATTGTTCGACATCGACGGAACCTAAAAGTCGGTCTTCGGTGACACCCAAAGGAATTTGAATGAAGGGTGTGGGAATTATTTCTGTATTGGGTAAATTAGTATTTGTGGTGTGGGGGTCTTGCCCGTTTTCTTCTAATATAAAAGATGTTTGTTCTGCAATATTTTCATCGGGTTCGGCGTTGCAAAAAGAGTCTTTAACAATTTCAATGGGTGGCAGTAGGGAATGCAAGGCGCGGGCCATTACTGATTTTGCCGTACCGCGGCGACCGGCGATCGCAACTCCTCCCAATCCGGGATCTACTGC
>JBBSNU010000250.1:0-7205 GCA_038260455.1 Chroococcales cyanobacterium
AGACGCTGTTTTCTCTCCCTCGCCCGCTGCCGGATTGCCTCTACAAAACTCGAAAACTCCTCAAATTTATCAGCACTTCGCTGCCAAATATTGTAGCGCCGCACCGTCAATATTTTCGGCGCTTGAAAATACAAAATTTCCCCGGTTTCTAACTCGGCTTGCAGAGAAACTGGCCATTTACCAGGAGGCAAATTGACAAGCGCCTCAAAGCCGCTTTCCGAACTATTAACCCAGTCAGGAAACACTTCGCCGACATCTTTTCGGCGCAAACCGTAGGCGCATTCTACAGAAGTATCGCCGCACAAAAGACTTAATTTAGCAATTTTGCGATCGTGGTGGCAACACCAACCCGCAAACAAAACTTGACCCTGACGCTGTTCCCACACCACGGGTACATCTAACGACGCTTGAATCGTTGAAACTAACAGCGGATAAGTTGCTAATAAATGCCATTTCCCTCCGTCGTCTTGCGCTTCCAACAACACCTCGTGCCGTCCTGCGGGGGCTTCCAATTCAATTGTAAAACCAGATTTTTTCGCAGACGCAATATTAGAATACCAGCGGGCTATATCGCTTCTTTCTAGGCCGTAAACAGCGGCAAAACTCTTATTTTCAATTCGGGCGCGGACGGCTTTAATATCTTTTTTTGTGTTAAACACCCAGCCCACAATTAACAGGTTGGAATCGCTAACTTGCCAAGTAGTGGGTTGGTCTAAAGAAAAAACAAATCTTGGGAATACATCGCGGATTTTGTGCTTGAATTGCCACCATTTTTCTCTAAGTTGCCACCAGTCAGAAGACTTGATTGCGGCAAGTTCAGCCTGGATTTTGGCATTTTCCTGCCGCGATTGTTCCAAATCTTGCTGAGTTTGACTCTGGACTGTTTCCAAACTCAATAATTCAGCTAATTTTTGATCCAATTTAAATTCTTTTTCTTCAAACTTGACCTGAGTTTTTCCTAACTCTGCTTCTAATTTTAAGATTTTTGCTAAGGCTATTTGAAATTGCGATTCTTTGCCTGCAAGCTGTACCTGAGTTTCCCCTAATTCTGTTTCTAATCCGAGCAGTTTTGCTAAAGCTTCTTGAAATTGCGATTCTTTGCCGTCAAGCTGTACTTGAGTTTGTCCTAATTCTGTTTCTAATTTCAAGACTTTTGTTAAGGCTTCTTGAAATTGCGATTCTTGACCGTCAAGCTGTACCTGAGTTTCTCCTAATTCTGCTTCTAATTCGAGCAGTTTTGCTAAGGCTTCTTGAAATTGCGATTCTTTGCCGTCAAGCTGTACTTGAGTTTCCCCTAATTCGGTCTCCAATCCCAACACTTTTACTTGAGCTTGTTGAAATTGTTCTTGCCACTGTTTGACTTCTAAATTACTGGTTTTTTGCTGTTTTTCCAGCAAGCGAATTTTTAGCCAATCTTCAAAAGGCCCGACAGGAGATACTGGAAAATGAATAATTTTGTCATTCGCCAATTTCGATTCGCTGCTGAGATTTCCCGCTTTTGTTTCTAAAAGTTGATATAGTTCTAATGCTTGGGGAAAATATTGTTCTATTAAACTAGGTCTGTGACTTTTAACAATATCGTTGACTAATAAAGATTCTTCAAAGTTGTCGGCTGCGATCGCACTTAAGTTAACGTTAAATTTTTCGTTGACTCGATCGATAAAAAATTCGGGATTGTTGCCGATCGGGTAAACGTTGGCCAGCAGACAGCGATCGGGAAAACTTTCAGACAATTCTAAGACTTTTTGGTTGTAGTGCAGCCACATTTTTACTGCCATTTCGGGATGCTGCAGCAAGCTGACATCGGTTCCCCGGCGGTACAGCGAATCGACTACTTCCCAGGGCGATCGATAAACACAGATGAAATTAGCTTCGGGGAGCAATTTTAACCAAAAATCCCAAAATAGGGCGGTTCGCGGGTCTTTCCAGCCCCAATGCTTGTGAGTTTGTTGGTTTTGCTCGATCGCCCTTTTAGCCATTTCCACGTATTCCGCTGCTACCGGAATAGTTTTTTCCAACGTACAGCCGAGTTCATCTATGCCGTGCGATCGTAAAACACTCTTGTGAAACTCCACAAAATCAACATTCTCGAAATGACCTTTCACATTTCCCACCGCCGGGCCAACCAACTTTTTACCAATATCAACCCCGACTTTCTGAAACAAAGAAGCCGTTAAAGACGTACCGGAACGGTGCATTCCAGTAACAATAAAAACCGACGGTTTGCTGTCATTTGTACTCACAATTTCTATCCCTCGCCCTAATTCCCACACCAAATTTACTTATTATTCTCGGAAACCTCTGCCTCCCAGCATTTAATAGTCCCCGAACGCGAGCTTTTCAGGTGCTCGCGCTATCAAAATGCTTTTTTCAAAGCTGGAGATGCTGCCCTATTCTCCCGCTACCCCCAGCAACCGCTTGACTTGAAACCAGGTGCTTCTCAGCTTCCAGAACTTGCTGCTTTCCATTGCCACAAGTCGATTGTGCGATCGGTCTAATTCTTGCTTGACATTAATTAGCTGAGATTCTGTTTGTTCTAACTGCATTTGCACGGATACTAACTGAGTTTGAGTTTGTTCCAACTGCGCGTGAGCTGACATTAATTGAGCTTGAGTTTCTTGCAACTTTATTTGAGATTCTTCTAATTGTGGTCCAGTAATCATTAACTTACTTTGACTGATTTCCCATGCTATTTTAGCCGCCTCTAACTGAGTTTCAACCAACTTGAGTTTTTCGTGAGTAGAACCCAACAAAGACTGCGATTGCCTTTGCCCCACCAGCGATTTCACGCTGCAAATTTCCAGAATCCATTCCCAACCGTAATTATTGATTGCTTTAACTGTTAACACATCCTGCGGTGTCACAGTATGTTTCGGTAAATAACAGTTCCAACCAGACTGCAAAATTGCCTCTTTTTGAAAATAGTCAGCCACATCCCGGCGATCGTAAAAAGGCTCGCACCTCTGCACCACCTCACCGTTTACCAGCACCTGAACTTCCTCTATTCGGCCGCCCAAATTCACATCAGCCGCCCAACCTTCCAGATACAAATTCTGCTTGTTGGTAAAAGCAGCAACATCAATATATCCTCCAGGGTGGTGATAAAAATTTAACTCCGAAAAATCTCTAGCTAACTTATTTGTAACAACATACAAATCCTGAAACCTGCATATGCCTTTTTTGATCCGGTGAACAAAAGCTTTCCCACCGCTAACTTTACCGACAATTTCTCTCACAAACTTTTCAGTTACATAAGTTGTGCCGTATTCCTCCTTATCCAAAGACTGACTTTCGCTTTCGGCACTAAACAAAATACCGTTAGCAGGCATTTCTATGTGAGAAGGCAGCAAACAATCGCCGTGAACGCTAAACATCAAAATCCCGTTATCGGTCAACAAATTATACAGATTTTGGAGCCAACTCGTAAAAGTTCTTTCCGGGATATGGCTGAAAAAAGAATTAGCCAGAATACAGTCAAATTTTCGGTCAATTAAATATTTTTCCGGTTTTCCCGTCGAAACAATACCGTTAACGCCCAAGTATTCAGTTTGAAACTTGACCGCGTTAGCATAAATATCAGAAACCCAAATTTGCTCCGGCGGCATTTCCTGAATCAAAAACCGGGTAAATCTACCGTAACCGCAGGCAAAATCCAGAAAAGACGGTACATTTTCAAAGCCGCCAAAATGCCAATCTACAACTTGTTTAACCGCATCCCGGATGCGTCGCCCGATCGCATAATAGCGCACCAAAGCTCGCTCGCGATCGTCATCGTCTCCATCGTCTCCATCGTCTCCATCGTCTCCATCCTCCTTGACGTTGCTCAAGCTAAACAAATACATTTCATCGTCTTCGCAAATATTTAGTTTAAAATCTTCGGGAAACTTAGCTCGATCTCGAATCAATGCTTTGATTACTTGATTTTTGGATAATTCTAAATTAAGATTGCTCATTATTTTTACAAAGTTTTCACAGAATAATTAGATGACTTCCGTTGACTGTTCTTGCACCAGAAAATCTGAATTTACAACAGTTAAACACGGTTCGATCAGCAAGTCAACAATGCCGTTACCGCAGGACTCAGTACAAGACTGAACTTTAAACATCGCCACATCAACGCAGCGATCCAGATAACTTAAATCCCCATCTACCGTTCCCACCACCCCCGCATTCAAAAAATAAACCCCCGGATTCAGTAAACATTTAAACTGAAACTTAACTACAATTGTAGTTCCCGCTTCCACATATCTAACTGACTGAGTAGAAGCCTTCAAAGAAGCACCGGCTAACTCAAAACCGCTAATCGTTTTAATCAACATTCCAAACCTAACCTTGGAAGTTGACCGCGAAAAAGTGACAGAGTAAGTGTAAACATAATCTTGACGGCCGAGCAAGTGATTTACCACATTTCCCTGCAGCGTTTCGATGCGGGGGTTAATAATTTCCGCGCCGCGAGACGGATACCGCACCGTATTCGACGGGATCATCCCCGGTTCGTAAAATTCATCATAATGTTCCTTGGGTTGGGAGACATATTGCTCCGGTACAGCCTCCATTTTGGTACTTTCTAAATTAGGATGTTGAAGATTTTCTTGACTTTCTTGCTTTGTCAGTTGGTTCAAAAGTCGAATATCTTGCTTCAACCCCAAGACTTTATCTGGATCGGCATAAATCAGCTTTTGATATTTAGAAATTACCACCTTTGGCGTGTGAGCGAGCAGCAATTCTCCGCTATCCATTAAAATCGCTGAAGTACAAAGTTGCACCACAGAAGTAGCAGCATGAGAAACAAATAAAATCGTTCCACCACCTTCCTGAATGCTTTGCAAGCGGGCAAAACACTTGCGCTGAAAAGCTTCGTCGCCTACCGAAAGCGCCTCGTCAACCACTAGAATATCTGGCTCTACGCTAGTCGCAACGGCAAAAGCCAGTCTGACAAACATTCCGCTAGAATAGGTTTTGACTGGCTGATCGATGAAATCTCCAATATCAGCAAAAGCTGCTATTTCGTCAAATTTTTCTTCAGTTTCTTTTTGATTGAATCCGAGTATTTGAGCGTTGAAAAACACGTTTTGCCTTCCGGTAAATTCCGGGTTAAACCCGCTTCCGAGTTCTAACAAAGCGGAGATTCGCCCTTTGACTCGGACGCTTCCTGCGGTGGGTGTCAGCGTTCCTACAATTATTTGCAAAAGCGTGCTTTTTCCCGACCCGTTGCGACCGACTACTCCTAGAGTTTGTCCTTGAGGAATTTCCAGATTGATGTCGGAGAGTGCCCAAAATTCATCAGCAAATTTTTTATTTGGATAAATAATTTCTTTTAAGCGGTCTCCTGGACGATCGTACCGCTTAAAGCATTTAGAAACATTTTTTAGTGAAATTGCATTTTCAGTCATCCGATTTTAGATTTTAGATTTTAGATTTTAGATTTTAGATTGATATTATGTCTGTTAGAACAAAAAATAGGTTCGATCGTTCGGACTTTAGTTGGGAGCATCTCAGTTTTGCATTTGTAGTGCGAGCGTCCCCGCTCGCGAGTACAATACGCGAGCTCTTGAGGTGCTCGCACTATAAAAAAATCCTTTTTGCAAAACTGAGATGCTCCCCTTTAGTTCTCTGATTTATGCGGACTAAAGTCCTCACTACGAACCTCGATCGCGATTTTCGATGTGTAGATTGCATTTAAATGTAAAACATATTACAGCACGTCAGCAAAAGCGGGACGCAAACGCCGGTAAACCGCTAAACCTCCACAAAATATAGCAGCAGAGATTAGGGTGGCTACACCCCATTCGCCCCAGTGTTTGACTTCTCCCAGCAGGATGAGGTCTCGATAAACCTCCGAGATGGCGGCCATTGGATTTAACCAAAATATCCAGGCTCTCCACTCTTGGGGGATGATTGATGCTGGATAGACGATCGGCGTCAAATAAAACCAAAAATTTAGAATAACACCTAATGTCTGAGGAATGTCTCGCAAAAACACGGTTAAGCCCGCTGTCAAATATCCCAAGCCGGCTGTGAGTAGCAACTGAGGCACCCAAACCAGCGGCAGCAAGCATAAAGTAGGGTTGAGCTTTTGCGAGGATACTGCTACGATCAGAATCAAGGCTGCTAAACCGAGAGAACTTTCAATAAAAGCTGTAAAAATCGGCACTAGGGGCAGCAAACCGAGGGGAAATACCACTTTTTTGACTAAATTTGGCTGTCCTACTACGGATACTCCCGATTTAATCAAACCGCTGGTGAAAGCACTCCAAGGTAACAAACCTGCAAATAGCCAGACTCCAAATGTGATGTCGCTGTTTTCCGGGAACCCTGCAAGGCTGAGCTTTACCTTGAGGACGATCGAGAATACGTAGGTGTAAATCACCAATTGCGATAGCTGATTCAGCAGCGGCCACAAATTGCCCAGAATCGAGCCTTTGTATTGAGATTCCAAGTCCCGGCGCACTAATGTAGCCAGCAGACTCAGCTTTGCCCTGCGCTGGCTGTTTGTCGGTCGCCGGCCGCGGGCCTTTCGGGCTTTTTGGGCAACTCCTTTCACCGTTCTCAGCAATTTTTTCGCCCTCGTTGACTACTTTGACACCTAAATCAACTCAGCTACAGTTGTCAAGGTTCATTAAACCGCAATTATTCCACAGCCGGGCCGCTTTGATCAATGATCTGCTGGCAAAGATCAGACTCGGCGGTTGAAACCGCGTCTATACAAACGAAGTCTGCCTCCGCAGACTGAAGAAAATAAGAGACAAAATTGCCACAGTCTTTTTGATCAATTTTTTGAGTGGAATTATAGCCCATCCTAGCTATTTTGGTAAGAGGTCTACTTTAGCCGATCGCCTCCCCAACTGCCGAACCGATCGCGACTCTTTGCTCGTCGTCGTAGCCCCAGCGTTGGAAAAACTCCTCATACTCACCTTCTTTAGTTTGTAAACTTTCTAGCATTTGCGACGCTATAGCTTGACAGGCGGGCATTTGCAGGATTTGAATTAAATTGCGCGATCGCTCCTGCACTCTAGCAGAACCCGCCGCCATTTCCTCCTTTTGAAGGCGCGAATGATGCAACACCATTGCCGCCGACATCGCCACATTTTTGACCAGCAGTTCTGCTACGATCTCAGGAGCCGATCGCAGCGCCTCGATAACTCCGGGTGACGGCCGGTCTGCCGCCTGTCGGTCGTCCGTCAGATAGGTGACAAAAAACCCCC
>JBBSNU010000251.1:0-7201 GCA_038260455.1 Chroococcales cyanobacterium
AATGACTGATTACCAATTACCCAATGATACCAAATCCGTGTTACTTACCTCCTTGATGATTTAACCGCGAAGACGCTAAGAGCGCGAAGAGAAGAGGAAAGAGAAGTGTCAGAAGATAAAGGGAATAGCCAACTCGGATTTGGTATGACTGATGACTAATTACTGATTACCAATTACCCAATGATACCAAATCCGTGTTACTTACCTCCTTGATGATTTAACCGCGAAGACGCTAAGAGCGCGAAGAGAAGAGGAAAGAGAAGTGTCAGAAGATAAAGGGAATAGCCAACTCATATTTGGCATGACTGATGACTGATGACTGATGACTGATGACTAATGACTAATGACTAATACATTTGAGATTCAATTTCGTCAAAAGTAACAAAACGTTCACCGGGCAACAAAACCGGCTGCGAAGCAAAAATTAGCTGACCTCGATGGCTACCTAGACTAACAACTACACCTGCAGGACGCTGCATCTGCTCGGAATGCACTTTCAGATACATACCATAGGCCGATCGAGCTACTCGGATCAAATCCGCAGCTAGCAAGCCGTGACTTTGGGAAATTTCTATCCTAGGTTGTGAGTTAGGCTGGTATCGGGTCACTGGAAATTTATGATAATGGTATTAGTCTAGCTGCTGCATTTTCGGGTTTTTCGGGGCGGATATCCATAGCTTAGATTGATTGTGGGCGATCGAGCAAACCGACGAAACCATCGAGAAATTGTTTCTATCTTTCGAGCCAGATATTAATCAAAATTCTAGCGTTCCTGAAACCTTTTTTGGTCATTATTGCGGCACGAGCCGACCTGAAGACAATCGCTTAATTCCCTCCATCGCCGCACTTTCTCCAAATTTATCGTTTTTTTCGCGGGCAATTTTCAAAGCTTGCTCGTAGGATTCGAGAGCTTTGGCAGATTGACCGAGACTTTCATAAATCTCGCCCATATTGTTGAGCAACCGTCCGATACTTGTTTTGTCACCGATTGCTTCCAACATCGGTATCGCTTGCTGAAAATAGATCAGCGCTTGAGTATCTTTACCTTGTTTGCGACAGGTAAGTGCCATGTTGTTGAGGAGGCGGCCCACGCCAGCCCTGTCTCCGATTTCCCGGCGAATTGCTAAAGCTTGGTGGTAAAATTCCATCGCTCTGTCAAAATCGCCGATGTTGTAGTAAACGCCGCCCATATTATTGAGGGTACGGCCTAAATCGCGTCGATCGCTCTGTTCGGTGCGAATGACCCGCGCTTGCTGGTAAAATTCGATCGCATTAGCATATTCTGCCTGTTCTGCGTACACAGCCGCAATGTTATGGAGTGATTCTCCGATTTCAACTTCGTCGTTGACAGTTTTGGCAAGTTCTAACGCTTCTTTGTGCAGTTTCAGCGCTTCGGGAAATTTGTCGGAAATTCGGTTGATGAAACCCATGAGATTGAGGGTTTGAGCGAGGCGGCGCGCATCGCCTATTTCTCGGTGAATGACTAAAGCTTGTCGCAGAACTTCCAAAGCTTTCGACTTTGAACCCATTTCGCCGTAAACTTCTCCCAGGCGGTTGAGGATTCTGCCGATTTCGGGTTTGTCGTTTTGTTGCTTGCCAATTGCCAAAACTTGTTCAAAAGTCTGGATTGCTTCGATAAACAAACCTTCGCGGTGCTGTTTTACTCCTGTTTCAAAGAGTGTGTCTGCTGGCGTTGTGGGTTCAGTTGCCTGGGCGCGATCGCTTTCTTGAACCCGCCTTGCATTTATAATAGGGGCAAAGGCCGCAGCGTCTGAGATTGTCAGCAAGCTAAGTGCGGGAGATACAACAATACTTATAGCTGCGACATAGCTGAAGTTATAAGAGCGGCGGTACACCGATCGAGTCCTCCTAGAGCCAAGTTATAACTATTAAGATAGAGCTTTTTGGCGTGTTCGTGCCAATTTTTTTCTCAGTCGCGCCACTCAAAGACGATCTAAGCGAAAAATGAGTGGAAACAACAAATCGAGGATTGAGTTAAAATCCTAGATAGCGTAAATGTATGTTTTAGAAAGCGATGCCAGGAACGAGACTTGAACTCGTGACACGTGGATTTTCAGTCCACTGCTCTACCAACTGAGCTATCCCGGCTTGTTTTTTCGCGCTTTACTATCTTAGCAGACACATACACAATTTAGCAAGCACTTTTCCCAACTAATTTTTAGCTCGCCCGGAACCGCCCGCCTGTAAGCTAAAAGCTGCAACCTAAAATCCAAAAATCGCAATGGCACAGCAACATCGGGCTAGCGGGGGCAACAGTCTGCTTGTCTTGGGGACAATTTGGCTGTTGGGGGCAATTAGCGATCGCCTCTGGTTTGCCTTCGATCGCTCTATACCCGCGTGGGATCAGGCAGAATACCTCACGAGCACGCTGAATTACTGGCAGGCGCTGCAGCATCCTCAGTGGTTTTCGGGGGATTGGTGGACAAACTTCTGGCTGCTTTCGACGAAAATTCCACCCTTGACATACATCTTAACGGTACCGTTTTTCAATGTTTTCGGTGCTGGGGGCGATCGGGCAACCCTCGTTCATTTATTATTTAGTGCAATTCTCCTCGCCTCAGTTTACAGTCTCAGCGTCAAATTATTTAACAGACAAGTCGGTTTGTGGGCCGCTGCAATTTGCGTTTTGTTGCCGGGACTTTATCGGTTTCGCTTGCAATTTTTGCTCGATTATCCCCTCGCTGCTGCGATTACTTTGGCTTTCTATTGTCTGACAATGTGGAAAGAAGAAGGTTCGGCAGCGAGCAATGTACGGGATGTAGCGGATAGAAGAAATCAGGAAAAGGGTAAAAAGTTTTACCTGAGTCGATTATCTTTCTTTTGGGCGATCGCCTTTGGAATTTCTCTGGGCTTATCAATATTAGTTAAACATACTACAGTCTTATTTATGTTTGCCCCGATAGTCTGGTTAGCTGCTGGTGCTGTGCGGCAAAAAGCTTGGGGGAAATTAGGTCAATTAGCTGGTGCTTTGTTGCTGTCGGTGGCGGTGTTTGGGCCCTGGGCAAAAACCAATTGGCTGTTAATTTTGACCGGGGGAAAACGGGCAACGCTGGATTCTGCGATCGCCGAAGGAGATCCAGGCCTCAATACGATCGACGCTTGGATTTACTACATTCAGCACTTACCCGAACAGCTTTCTTGGCCTTTGTTACTGATTCCCTTAGTTGGATTGATACTTTATTGGTTCCGCAGGCAAAATAGTTCGTCAACCTTGCACCTCAACTCCTGTCGGTGGCTTGCTGTTTTTTGGGTAGGAGCTTATTTAATTAATTCTTTAAATATTAACAAAGACGACAGATATGTGATACCTTATTTACCAATATTATCTATTTTTTTAGCCTACTGTTTAACACTGTGGCCTCCGCGCTGGGGGCGACAAATTCGCTGGGGAACAATTGGTTTAGCAACTTTGATGATGCTGCTGCATATGTGGCCGCTGGGCGGTGCTTTTGGACATAGCTTAGTTCAACTTGTTAGTCCCGGTAATTCTAGCTATCCTTACTTGGGGAAAGAGTGGCCGCACCGAGAGGTAATTGCAGAAATTCTTGCTGCGGAACCTTATTTGCAATCTACTTTAGGCGTGTTACCTTCCACAGCGGAAATTAATCAGCATAACTTGAATTATTACGGTGCTTTGGCGAATTTTCAGGTGTACGGGCGGCAGGTGGGAACCAATTTAAAAGAAGTGCCGCAAGATGTGCGATCGCTTTCTTGGTTTGTCACCAAAACAGGCCCGCAAGGTTCGATTCGCGAAAGAATTAAAAAAGCTCAAAATGCAGCGGTAGCTACCATTGAAAAAGGGGAAAATTTTCGGTTAGCAAAAACTTGGGTTTTGCCTGACAATACTAATCTAAATCTTTATCGCAAGCGACGGCAGTCTGTTGAAATACAGCCGTTGAATGAAGCGCGATCGCAAGTACAATTAGAGCAAGTTACTGTTACGGGAAAAGCGCTTCCCGGAGTCGCGCTGCCGGTTACTTATATTTGGTCTGGGCCTTGGCAGCAGTTGCAGTCTGGTTTAGTGTTGGTAACGTGGAAACATCGGCTAGCTAGTGATATCCTAGAGTCTGGACAAGTTTTAAGGATTCTACACGATCGCGCGATCGCCCAAGGGACTTTGCATCCGGGAATCCTGGAAGCAGATAAATTTGCAGTCGGGTTTCTTGTGGTCGATCGCACCGCGATGCTGACTCCTGCTAATATTGCACCGGGAAATTACAACCTGCAAGCTACTTATCTGAACCGAAAAACCGGCGAAACTTATCCGCTCAAAGTGCCATCGGTAACAATTAAAATCGATACACACCCTCTAAAGATGCGTTCCCAAACCATTCCGGGGAACAAAAATGATAAAAAGTTGAAAATAGTCCAGACTCTTCCCGGTAACGAGAATAAGCCGGAGTTAGATTTGGTGACTCAATTGCGGGCGATGGCAGTTAATTTACCGAAAGGATTAACTGGTTTAGAACCCGTATTCGAGCAGATTGGACGCATTAATCAGTACGATCCAACTCAAGATTATACCGTGCAAGCGGAACAAGCACTAGAATATAGGTTGAAGCAAGAACCCAAGAATCTAGAATTTGCTTATGCTTTGGCATTTTCTCGGGTATTGCAGCAAAATGTCAAAAGTGCGATCGCAGCCTTAGAAAAAGTTACCAAACTCGATCCTCAAAACCCTTATGCTTATGCTTATCTCGCCTTCGTCCAGCTTTACGGATGGCATCCCCAAGCCGCTCAAACAGCCTTAAAACCTGCTCTCGCCCTCAATCCCAACTTACCGGAAATTAGAGTTTTAAACGGTTTGGCCGCTCTAATGCAAGGCAATCTCATCCAAGCGTGGCAAGATTTGCAATTCTTAAAACAGTTGAAAATTTAACAATATAAGCAAGAAGGCAGAAAAAAATAAAGGGAGCATCTCAGTTTTGCAAAAAGCATTTTTTTTATTATAGTGCGAGCGTCCCCCCTCGCGAGTTGTACAATACGCGAGCGGGGACGCTCGCACTATAAATGCAAAATTGAGATGCTCCCAAAATAAACCTCTGGCACTTCTTCACTTTCCGAAATTGAAATTATCTGCGTTAATCTGTGTCTATCTGCCTGAAATCTGCGGTAGATAGATCGATTAAAAACGTATGCAAGAGGTATAACGAAGAAATACAAAGCACTAAAAACAATGGTTTAACTATGAATCAACTAAGAATTGTCTCTCTAATTCCCAGTGCCACCGAAATTGTAGCAGCTTTAGGATTGACCGATGCCATTGTCGGCCGTTCCCACGAATGCGACTACCCCGCAGAAATCCAAAATTTACCTGTTTGCACTCAGCCTAAATTCAATCCCGAAGGAACTAGCAGCGAAATTCACAACCGCGTGACAGAATTGTTGCAAAATGCGCTCAGCGTCTATAAAGTAGAAATAGATACTTTAGAAAAATTGCAGCCAACTCACATCATTACTCAAGCTCAATGTGAAGTTTGTGCTTGTTCTCTGACAGAGGTAGAACAAGCAGTCAGCACGCTGGTAAATAGCCAGCCGGAAATTATTTCTTTGCAGCCGAATTTGCTAGCAGAAATCTGGACGGATATTGGGCGAGTTGCTGCTGCTTTGGGTGTCGATGCTCAAAGTACGATCGCACTTTTGCAATCCCGCATCGATTTTATTACATCCAAAACTCAAGCATCATCTATTGTTAGCAGAAAACAGACACTTCCCAAAGTAGCCTGCATCGAATGGATTGAACCTTTGATGGCTGCGGGAAATTGGATTCCCGAATTAGTAGCAATGGCGGGAGGCGATTCGCTGTTTGGCATTGTCGGGGAACATTCCCCCTGGTTAAAATGGGAATCCCTGGTTGAAGCTAATCCCGATGCGATTATTTTTATGCCTTGCGGCTTTGATTTAAATCGCACTCGCACCGAAGCAATGGCGATCGCTCAATACACAGAATGGCAAGATTTGCAAGCAGTCAAAACGGGGAAAGTTTACATAACTGACGGCAATTCTTACTTCAACCGGCCAGGGCCGAGATTGGTGGATTCCTTAGAAATTTTAGCAGAAATTATCCATCCCGAAATCTTCGATTTTGGCTATCGGGGTAAAGGTTGGCAGCCATTTTTGCCAGTACCTGCAGCTACTCGTTAACACGCATAAAAGGTTCGTATTGCGGACTTCAGTCCGCAGTTTTAGAGCGGACTAAAGTCCGCACTACGAACCAATTTTAGATCGATCGAAGATGGTATCACGGGAGATTAGTTAATTTCCCGTTCCCTCAAATTCAGTTACATTAGGATGCAAAAAACGCTCATCCTACATGGAATCAGGGGGCATCAAAACCTTGTCAATTACGTGAATAACGCCGTTGCTAGCTTTGATATCAGGTTTCACAACATTAGCGCCGCCGACAGTAACTTTGCCTGGTGCAACTACCACTTTCACAGACATACCTTCAACAGTTTTAACCTCACCGGACTTCAGGCTAGTAGATAAAACCGCACCAGGAACAACGTGGTAAGTTAAAATCTTAACAAGTTTGGCTTTGTTAGCTGGTTTCAGCAAATTTTCCAAAGTTCCTTTTGGCAAAGCAGCAAAAGCCGCGTCTGTCGGTGCAAAAACAGTGAAAGGGCCTTTTCCTTGGAGAGTTGTCACCAAACCTGCTGCTCCCAAAGCCTTTGTCAATGTCTTGAATTGAGCGTCACCAGATGCAATAGCGACAATATCCTTGGTGGCGGCCATTGATGTCGGTGCAGCGGGTTTCATATTTCCTGCAACTTGTTGAGTTTGAGCTGCATTAGCAACAGTTGTATTGGAGTTGATGTGAGCCCAAGCCGGGAAAGCAATCAACGCGCTAGCGCCGATTACTCCTGCCAAACCTGTGATTTTTTTGCTCCAGCTAGGTACATTTTGATTTTTCATTGCGCTTAGATTTCCTTATGAGAATAAAAGAGTGAACTTGAATTTTTGTGTTAGCCAAATTTCCACAAAAGATTGGGTTGCAAAGGCTAACGTATAGAGAAAATTTTCTGGAATTTTCGATCGCACCAAAACTCCCTTAATATAACGTAAACTTAGCGAAAAAGTGTCAAGTGCTAAATCTGTAACTCAAAACCTCTATCACCGAACCGGTTTGGGGTAAGTCAGCGGGTTTAATCGAAATCGTGTCATTATTCAATCGGCGCAC
>JBBSNU010000252.1:0-7201 GCA_038260455.1 Chroococcales cyanobacterium
CAGTCAAATCAGCTTTTCTAAACGACGTTACCGACAATTGTTCTATCTGTTCAACAGCAATAAAAAAGCCGATCGCAGTTAACCCCAAAATCACCCCAGAAACCAAAAACAAACCAATTCCCCTCAGAGTATCCCCGCCCCAAAATGTCATAATACCGCCAGCCCCGATCGTAGCAGCAGCCCCAGCCACAGCCCCCGCCACAATTCCCGCCTCGCCCCGAGTCGCAGCAATCGCCGTCGCAGCCGTCCCCGCCACCGCCACAGCCCCCGCATCCGCCCCCGCAATCACTCCCATCACAGCCCCAGCAGCAGTCACAGTCACCGCAGTTACACCAGCCCTAGCAATCAATTTTTGTACCCGCCGGCGGCTTTGTCCGGTTCTGACACCCTGAAAATTTGCCCCCCTCAAAATCGCCCCGGTGAAATTGCAGCCTCGAATGTCGCTACCGCTGAAGTTCGCCCCAGACAAGTCAAGCCCTTTAAATGAACGGTTGCGTAAGTTTTGGTTGGCAAAATTGAGATTTTGAGTCATAAGGAAGAGGGAAGTACGAACCGCGAAGACGCGAAGGACACGAAGGAAGAGGGAAGAGGGAAGAGGGAAGAGGGAATCTTTGACAAGGGTTTGAGGAATTAAGAATATTTTAACTGTCGGGGGCGGTTGCTTTAGCAGAAAACAAGATATATGTCAATTATTATCGGATATTTGGTAAGTTCTCAATTTCCCTGTATAATCGATCGCGTCGGTTGCGAGCTAATCGGAGTCACAAAAAACTGGTAGGATCTTTGAGATTAAGTTGACAAAAATGCAGCCCCCTCAATCCATGCTAGAACTTAAAATCTGAACAATCTTACAAACAAACTCCCTCTCCTAAAAATTAGCATTAACAGTCTTGGACGCACGGGCGGTCAGAAACCGGGTTTTTCACCGAAAATATGCCTTCCAACTCGCAGATTAAATAAAAAACCCGGTTTTTTCGATCTTGAGGCCTAAGTTCTGATTTAAAGAATCCCTAATTGGGATGTAAAATCTACAAAACGATCGCAATTATTATGCCAAACCTCCCATTTTCTCCTGAACAAATTGCCGCCGAAAGACTCAAACCCGAAGAATACGAAGAAATCGTTCAGCGCCTCGGCCGCCATCCCAACAAAGCTGAATTGGGTATGTTCGGCGTGATGTGGAGCGAACACTGCTGCTACAAAAATTCGCGACCGCTATTAAAACAGTTTCCCACAGAGGGCGATCGCATTCTGGTCGGGCCTGGAGAAAATGCCGGTGTCGTAGACTTGGGAGACGGTTTGCAACTTGCCTTTAAAATAGAATCCCACAACCACCCGTCTGCAGTCGAACCCTTCCAAGGCGCAGCAACAGGAGTCGGCGGCATTCTCCGCGATATCTTCACAATGGGTGCTCGCCCGATCGCACTTTTAAACTCCCTACGTTTCGGCAACTTAGATGATAGCAAAACTCAGAGATTGTTCAAAGGCGTAGTATCGGGAATCAGTCACTACGGAAACTGCTTAATTCCCAGCGAAACATTTATATGGCGCGATGAAAAGGGGGTACATTTTGATACCATTGGCAACTTTGTTGAATCGCATTTGCCATCCGGTGAAATAACAGCGGAATTAGAACCCTCTGTGCCGATCGAAACCCTCTCTTTAGATCCTGACACGCAGCAAAGTTGTTGGCAAGCTGTACGTCGAATTTTTAAGCGAAAAGCCACTAATTTGATGACTATTCGCACCGCATTGGGTCGAAGTATTACTATCACTCCCGATCATCCAACATTAATTTTAGAAAATGGAGAATGGTGTATTCGCGCAGCACAACTTTTAAAAATTGGCGATCTAATTCCGCTGCTTATAGATATGCCAAAAATAGACTTTGATTCGCCTAGCGATGTTCTAGCATTAGACTTGCTCGAAACTTTGGACGATCCACATAAAAACGATCGCAATACCTATGTATCCCTACCTTCTAAGTGGCAACCCAATCAAACCGTAAAAACAGCATTACAAGAGATAGAACCTAGCGCCAGTAGCCGTTGCAGATATTTGAAACAACGCTTTCTGCCACTGTCGCACTTTCTCAAATTAGAACCATGCCTCAACATTTCGCGCACGGAGATTTGTCTGTACCGCAGAAGCGGTAAATCTAACTACATGAAAGCAGTAATCGATGCTAACGAACAGTTTGCAAGATTGCTCGGGTACTACCTATCAGAAGGCTGTGTTTCTCAAAACGGCAACACTTACAAAATCATTTTCACCTTTGGTCTTCACGAACAAGAATATGTCAATGATGTTGTACGAGGGCTGAAAGAATTAGGTCTGAATCCATGTATGGAACAACGCGAATCCACCATTGCTGTTTGTGCAACTTCATGGTTGCTGGGCTACCTTTTAAAAGATGTTTGGAAATGTGGCATTGGTGCAAGTAATAAAGCTTTTCCAGCATTTGTGTTTCAATGGCCTCGCTCTTTACAGCAGGAAGCGCTAAAAGGTTTGCTGCGAGGGGACGGTTCGCTAACGACAATGACTCATGGGAGTCATGCCAAGATATGTTTTTCCACAACAAGTCGCCAGCTTTTTGAGCAAGCTGTGATGCTAATTCAGACTCAAGGAGCTATTCCGTATATCTATTATCGAGCGGCTGGTGAAGGACAAATTCAAGGTCGCACATTTCAGACTTTACCAATGTGGCAATTAGAAGTCTGTAATGTTTCTGGACTGACAGCATTAAGTAATGTATTTGGAGAAAAGCGCAACGCACAGTTAGCTAATGCTTTGAAGTGTTATGACGGCACAAAACATTCATTCCCGCGTTATGCAATCTCTAATGAATTAGCCTTTGTCAAAATCAAAAGCATAGAAAATAACGTAGTTGATGAATGCGATGTTTATGATGTTGAAGTAGACCATACTCACCTGTTTGTTACTACTTCGGGCATTGTTACTCATAACTGCATCGGCGTACCCACAGTTGGCGGCGAAGTTTACTTCGATGCAGCTTATTCTGAAAACCCCTTAGTTAACGTCATGGCTTTGGGTTTAATGGAAACTCAAGAAATAGTTAAATCCGGCGCATCGGGAATCGGAAATCCCGTGCTTTATGTCGGTTCAACTACTGGCAGAGATGGCATGGGAGGAGCGAGTTTTGCGAGTGCAGAATTGACCGACAAATCAATGGACGATCGCCCCGCCGTCCAAGTAGGAGATCCGTTTTTAGAGAAATCCTTAATTGAAGCTTGTTTAGAAGCATTCAAAACGGGTGCAGTCGTCGCCGCTCAAGATATGGGCGCTGCCGGAATTACTTGCTCGACATCGGAAATGGCAGCAAAAGGTGGTGTCGGAATTGAATTTGATTTAGACAAAGTTCCGGTTCGAGAAAGCGGTATGGTTCCCTACGAATACCTGCTTTCGGAATCCCAAGAACGGATGTTGTTTGTTGCTCAAAAAGGACGGGAACAGGAATTAATCGATATTTTTCACCGCTGGGGATTGCACGCTGTAGTCGCGGGGACAGTGATCGAAGAGCCGATCGTCCGAATTCTCTTTAAAGGCGAAATTGCTGCCGAAATTACCGCGACTGCTTTGGCAGACAACACGCCAATTTATCACCGCGAACTGTTGACAGAACCGCCAGAATATGCTATAAAAGCCTGGGAATGGACGGCGGATTTGTTACCGAAATGCACCGCTCTTGGGATTGAAGTTAAGGGTGAGTTCCAAACTTGGAATCAGATTTTGCTGACGCTGTTAGATACTCCCACCATAGCTTCTAAACGCTGGGTTTATCGCCAATACGACCATCAAGTTCAAAATAATACTGTGCTGTTACCCGGAGGCGCTGATGCTGCTGTTGTAAGGTTGCGTCCTCTAGAAACTTCCCAATCTTCCCTTGGTAAAGGGTTAGAAGAAACCCCCCAACCCCCCATTGCTAACGGCGGGCTACAGAGCTTAGAATCCTCCCTTGCTAAGGGGGGGCTACAGAGCTTGGAAGAACCCCCCCAACCCCCCCTTGCTAAGGGGGGGCTACAGAGTTCAGAACCCCCCGCTAAGGGGGGGCTACAGAGCTTGGAAGAACCCGCTAAGGGGGGGCTACTGAGAGAAGATGATGTTTCTCAAGCTTTTACAAGCAAACAGGAAGAAGAGGTAATTCCTCTATTTAAAAAGGGACAAGGTAGAAAAACTCCAGAAATTTCTCCCCCCCTTAGCAAGGAGGGGTCGGAGGGGGTTATTCCCGGAGTTGCTGCAACGGTTGACTGCAATTCTCGCTATGTTTATCTTGACCCCTACGAAGGTGCAAAGGCGGTAGTTGCGGAAGCGGCGAGAAATTTGAGTTGTGTTGGTGCTGAACCTTTGGCTGTTACGGATAATCTCAATTTTGGCAGTCCTGAAAAGCCTGTGGGATATTGGCAGTTAGCGTCGGCTTGTCGGGGAATTGCTGATGCTTGTCGCGAGTTGGGAACTCCTGTTACTGGCGGTAATGTTTCTCTTTACAATGAAACGATTGATGCTGAGGGGAATCCTGTACCAATTTATCCGACTCCGGTAATCGGAATGGTGGGGTTGATTCCAGATTTGACGAAGATTTGCGGCCAAGCTTGGCAAAAAGAGGGGGATTTCATTTATCTGCTGGGAATTGGGGATGTATCGGAAAATTCTCAGGTGCAAACTTTGCCGACTTTGGGCGGTTCGGAATATTTGGCCGCAGTTCACGGTACGATCGCGGGTAAGCCGCCAGTTATAGATTTTGAGTTGGAAAGAAAAGTGCAAAAAGCTTGTCGGGATGGCATTGGCAGCGGTTGGGTACGCTCTGCTCACGATTGTGCTGAGGGAGGAATCGCGATCGCCCTGGCTGAATGCTGCATTTCTGGTAAACTTGGTGCCAAAATCCACCTTTACCCAAATTCGCCGCAGTCTCAGCGTTGGGATGAATTGCTGTTTGGCGAAATGGGAAATTGTATTTTAGTGTCGGTAAGTCCTGAAAATGAGGCTGTTTGGACATCCTACTTGCAGGAGAATTTGGCGGGTAAGTGGCAGAAAATCGGCTTGGTTGGTAGTACCGAATCGTCTTTGCGGGTTTTTACTACCGACAAGGAACCGTTAATTGAGGTTACGATCGCAGAAATGGGCGATCGATACTACAATGCCATTGAACGCCGCATAGCTTCTGTGTAAATGCTAAACCAGTTGGAATTAACCTGCATCACAGGGGATTTAAGCCCCCATCTTTAGGTGGATTGTTTTTACCCTGGGGCTTAAATCCCCCGCCTAAAAACTTCGCACTCATCTGTCATCTGTCATCTGTCAACAGTCATCTGTCAACAGTCAACAGTCAACAGTCAACAGTCAACTATTAAGACACATCCGTGGCAACATTAAGGGAGTGTTAAGTTATACGGCATCTTCCCCAACAAAACGCACCGGTGAAATTGCCCCGCTCACGTACCGTCCCCATTACATACAAGCCAACCCAATCTATGATTCCCAACCATTCCTTCGAGGCTGACGAGCATTCTAGCAAACCCGACAAGCCCGAGGAAGCTTGCGGCGTTTTCGGTATCTACGCACCGGGTGAAGATGTAGCCAAGTTGACCTACTTCGGTTTGTATGCTTTGCAGCACCGAGGTCAGGAATCTGCAGGAATTGCCACCTTTGAGGGTGAAACAGTCCACCTGCATAAGGATATGGGACTGGTTTCCCAAGTCTTCAACGAATCGAATTTAGGTCACTTGCCCGGTAACTTAGCCGTTGGACACACTCGCTACTCTACTACGGGTTCGTCGCGAGCGATCAACGCTCAACCTGTGGTAGTCGAAACCCGTTTGGGAAGTCTTGCCTTAGCACATAACGGGAATCTTGTCAATACTAAAGAATTGCGGGAAGAATTGCTGTCTCGCAACTGCACGTTTGTCAGCTCGACGGATTCAGAGGCGATCGCAGTGGCGATCGGTTCGGAGGTAGACAAGGGTAAAGACTGGCTGGAAGCAGCGATCAGTGCCTTTGGTATGTGCCAAGGAGCCTTTAGTTTGACGATCGCCACCCCGACAGGCGTGATGGGAGTCCGCGACCCCTACGGCGTTCGCCCGCTGGTAATTGGCACTCTCCCCACAACTCCGGTACGGTACGTTTTAGCGTCGGAAACTTGCGGGTTAGATATTATCGGTGCTGAATTTTTGCGGGATGTAGAACCGGGGGAATTAGTTTGGATTACAGAGGAAGGTATGGCTTCCTTCCACTGGAGCCAGCAGCAAAAGCGCAAACTTTGCATCTTTGAAATGATCTATTTTGCTCGACCTGACAGCATTATGGAAGGTGAAAGTTTGTACAGCTACCGACTGCGGCTCGGACGTATGTTGGCAGCAGAATCTCCCGCTGATGCTGATATAGTCATCGGCGTTCCCGATTCTGGAATCCCGGCGGCGATCGGCTTTTCTCAAGCTTCCGGCATTCCTTACGCCGAAGGATTAATTAAAAATCGGTACGTCGGGCGCACTTTTATTCAACCGACTCAGGCCATGCGGGAGTCAGGAATCCGCATGAAACTCAACCCTCTCAGAGATGTGTTGGACGGAAAGCGGGTAATCATTATCGACGATTCGATCGTGCGCGGCACTACCAGCCGCAAAATCGTCAAAGCCTTGCGGGATGCGGGCGCGACCGCAGTACACATGAGAGTTTCCTCGCCGCCGGTGACTCATCCTTGTTTCTACGGAATAGACACCGACAATCAAGATCAGTTGATTGCTGCTACCAAGTCAGTCGCAGAAATCGCCACCCTAATGGAGGTGGATTCCTTGGCTTTCTTGAGTAGAGAGGGAATGCTGAAGGCGACTAACGAAGATCCGAAAAGTTTCTGTTCGGCCTGTTTCACCGGCGATTATCCGATCGACGTTCCAGAATTGGTAAAACGGTCTAAGCTTATATTAGAAAAAGCTGCAACCTAAAAAAACCAAAAGCTAAAAAGCGATCGCGCATCAGTCGATTTGAGATTTTAGATTGGTTCGTAGTGGGGGCATTTTTGCCCTGGTTGTTTGCGGGAGAAAGTGCGCCCAATTTAATAAAATCTCGGGAATATTAAAAATTATATTTTGGTGTGGTCGGGCGGACTTTTGCCCGATATTTTCTTGCCCAAAAACGACCCCACTACGAACAAGTCAATCTAAAAGCTCAAATCGACTGATGCGCGATC
>JBBSNU010000253.1:0-7187 GCA_038260455.1 Chroococcales cyanobacterium
AAATGGACGTTGAGAGCGTGTAAGACCTCTTTGGAGGCTGTGCTTGATGAAGCGTCAACCCCATTCAGCGACCGCATCCTGTTCGTAGGTTGTGGCGTGGTGAGGAATCTCTGTGGCTTTAGCCCGGAGAGGATGTCAAAGGCTACAGGTTAACACAGAGAACGCGGGCGATCGTCTTCTGCAAGCTTCGCTAACGGCAAAAGTTACAGAACTAGCGCGTCAGTGGCTAACTCTTAATTCATGCTTCTTGGTGAATGCTTTCGGCGAAAGTCTATTGCTGCGATCGCCCAGTATTGAGTATCCTTCAAGTAGCGACAAGTATTAACGCCAACTGAATTCGGCGTGTTGTATTTCATCCCTGGTCAGAAGACACAGGTTTCCCAACTTACAGGATTTTTTTATGAATACTGAGCTTCAGGTACCAAGCGACTTGCGGTTTTTAACAATTGTTGAAAATTGGTTGCTGAGCAGTTTGGAAGTTGAGCTAGGAGAGCATATCGATTGGCCGCGTCAGTCGAATCGTTTGCGCTTGGTGTTAGCAGAAGCCTATTCTAACGTGATCCGCCATGCTCACAAAGATCAACCCAATTTGCCGGTGTTAATTCGCTTGAATTTAAAAAATCGGGAGATTGGTTTAGAAATTTGGGATTACGGTAAAGGTTACGAAATGGACACTTACAGTCCCCCGAGGCCGGAAGCGAAGCAGGAAAGCGGCTATGGTTGGCTGATTATGAGCAGACTGATGGATCGGGTGGATTACAGTTTGCAACTAGACGGTCGCAATTGTCTGAAGTTGGAAGCGAGTTTGCCAGAAAAATCTTAATTAGCCGTTATATTGTGTCCGATCGTCCATTAACTGCAATCAGCAAAGTTCGTAGTGCGGACTTTAGTCCACTCATTTGTTGCGGACTTTAGTCCGCACTACAAACCGTTTTTGTTATGGTAATCGACGGGACGCGATCTCAGTCGTCGGTCATTAGTGATTAGCGATCGGGAATACACAAAATGACCAAAATAATTAGGACGGCGTTCTAGCTATTTTGACAATTTTGTCTGCCGAAGAAACCGGGTTTTTCAAGAATTGGCGGCGCTTCACCGGAGATTTGGCTAAAAACCTGGTTTCTGCTTCAGTTGTGCAAAAATAAAGATCGATCGATCTATGACGCGCGATCGACAAATGAAACCCCAATATTCAATTTAAATGTGAAACAACTTATTAAACGTTAATTTTTTTATGGGGTCGCAGATTTAGCAATTCTTGGGCAGAAGCTAACAGCTTGACGGTGACAGAAAGGATTTCTCGGTCAGAATTGAGCAGGAACAGCCATCCGACATTAACACCAAATGCGGAAGTTTTCACCCGACCGCTGACCTGAACTTCAACTCGGTCATCTTCTAAAATTTGGCTGATACCTTGCTGCGGTTCGAGCTGCATTCCTCGCGCTTCTGTTTTTAGATAAGTGGCGATCGAGCTTTTACCGATAATTGGCTCTTCAAACGGTGCGTGCAGAACTCCATCCTCAGCAAATAAATTAGCTGTCGCTGCAAAATCGCCCGCGTTAAAAGTTTCAAAATATCGCAGCACCACTGGCTTTGTGATGCCAGCAATCTCGATCGAGCTAGTTAAAATAGGTCTAGTTGTGGCGGTCATAAAATAAATGATTTGAAAGGAATGAATATACTTTAATCATTATGTTTGTCGCAGCAAATCCCTCAAAAGATATAGGTAGGGCGAGGGATAAATTCTCTGAATAAAAAGAGTAGTATTCGCTTGGTGCGCCACCATGATTAATCCCTGAATTTTACCAACAATCTAATATCGACGCACCAAGCGACAATAGCTGAAGAAACAAACCCAACAATTATTGGGTACCGCGAAGTTCTGCCTCGCTTGTGGGAAAAAAGGAGGCAGAGCCTCCGAATCTGCGTTACCAGGCACTGCTGGTAACGAGTAAACAGCCTGGTAACGAGTAAACGAATAAAAACGAGTAAAAACGAGTAGTCCTTGAAATCTAAAATCTAAAACTTGTACTGAGCGAAGCCGAAGTATCTAAAATCTAAAATCAACTAAACCCAGACACTTTTAAGGTATCTGGGTTTCTGTGCAAGTTTGTTTGACAAACGCCAAACAGAATATTCTATTTGCGGATCAGGTTGAGCAATTCTTTAGGAGAGGCCAACAAGTCGATCGCCACAAAGAAAATTTGACCTTGGGGATCGAGCAAAAACCGCCATGAAATGTTCATACCCACATTCGCGCCGAACCAAGGAGTTTCGACTTTACCGGTAACTTTCACTTGGCGGTAGCCATCTTCTGCGGGCTCGGACACGCCTTCTTGCGGCATCATTTTTAGTCCGACGCACTCTTCCCGCATATAGTTGAGGATAGCTTCGCGACCGACGATCGGCTTTTGGAAAGGCGGTTGCAGAGCGCCTTCTTGTGCAAATAAACCGACGGCTGGGGTAAAGTCGAACGCATTCATGTAGTCGATGTAGCTGAGTACGGTCTGCTCGCTGATACCCTTAATCTCAGTTTTCACCCGCTCTGCTACTGCGGTGGGAGTGCTGCGGGGAGCCGATCGTTTGCCGTACTCTTGGCTGAAATCCGGATCGTAGCCCATGTGAACTACGGTGTTGCGAAGTACGGTAATTTGTTGACCGGGATCGAGTGCTTTGATGGTTTCGAGAACTTTGGTGGCTTCGGGAGACATTTGATAGCCTGCGGGGATGGGAGCTACAACGCCCTGTTTCATCAACTGTCCCAACTCATACCAGAAACCGAGTTTGGTATTGACGCGCAGCGATGTGTAAATCCGGCCGATTGTGGTGTCGGCGTTGCTGGCTAGGTCAAACATGGTTTTGCTTTGATCTGCTGGCGACATCTGCTTGATTTCGCTCAAGACGCCTTCGACAAGCGCCATGCTGGCTACTCCCGGAGCTGCTGCGGTGATGGAAATGCCCATTTCAGTGTATGCATACCAGAGCAGTGCGAGTTGGTCTTCGACGCTGAGTTTGTAGAATGCTTCCGTGGTACCCGGAACAGCGCTAACAATCTCGGTGTTGGAAAAAATAGACTGAGCTGATTGAATACTAACTGCCATGTGTATTTTGTGAGATTCGCGATTCTAGTGAGGTAAGGTCTTTGGCGAATCTTTAACTCCCTTGATTTCAATTATGTAATTTTTTGTTAATAATTGCAAATACAAATTACATATGACTCAGTTACAAAACTATAATCAATGTTTGGGTAAATTGCGATCGCCGTCACTAGACCTTGCTTCCAATTAGTTTGTTTAGGAAGTCGATCGTTAAAATCGATTTTTCTATCATAGAAAATTCAAAAAGTCAATACAAAAGGTAAATATTTGCCTGGTTTCAAATGAAAGCGCCAATTAACAGCATTCTGGTGAAGGAAAAAGCCCTAGAGTTGGGATTTCACAAAGTCGGGATAGCCTCAGCAGATGCGGATGTTTCACGAGAAAAACAAAGATTGCAGGCTTGGCTGGACAAGGGTTATCAGGCGGATATGGCATGGATGGCAAATCCGAAACGGCCCGATATTCGATCGCTCATGCCAGAAGTACAGTCAGTGATATGTGTCGCCATCAACTATTATACGCCCCACCAACGCCCGGAGAATCCTTCTTTAGAGGGGGACGGTGCAGCCCTAGAATATGCTAAGATTTCTCGCTACGGTTGGGGGCGGGATTACCACAGAATTTTGCACAAAAAACTCAAGGTTTTGGCAAATTGGGTGCGATCGCAAGCTGAGGGAATTGAAGCGCGGTATTATGCTGATACCGGGCCGATTCAGGATAAAATGTGGGCGCAGCGTGCGGGGATTGGGTGGATTGCCAAAAATGGTAATGTAATTTCGCGAGAATACGGTTCTTGGGTGTTTTTGGGCGAAATTTTGACTAATTTGGAGTTAGCGCCGGATGCTCCCCATACTGAACATTGCGGTAGTTGCACTCGCTGCATTGATGCGTGTCCGACGGGGGCTATTACTGAGCCTTTTGTCGTGAATGCCGATCGGTGTATAGCCTATCACACGATCGAGAATCGAGCCGAAAAACTCCCCGACGAAATAGCATCTAATTTACAAGGTTGGGTTGCCGGTTGCGACATTTGTCAAGATGTTTGTCCTTGGAATCAGCGATTTGCTCAACCAACAGATGTGACAGAATTTGAGCCTTATCCTGAAAATATAGCGCCGACACTTGCAGAATTAGCAGAAATTTCAGACGAGGAATGGAACCGCAGATTTACAGCTTCGGCGCTGAGACGAATTAAACCCGAAATGCTGCGGCGGAATGCCAAAGCCAATCAAATCAATAGTCAATAGTCAATAGTCCTTAGTCAGTGGTCATTATAGCTAATATATTAGACAAGATTGTACTCATTTCCAAATAATCTTAAAATTATCTGCGTTGCTCTCTGTTTATCTGCCTGACATCTGCGGTTTATGTATCAAGGTCAGATTTATGTAATTCAAGTCTATTATGTAGTAAGTAATTCCCATCCCAATCTAAAATCCAAAATCCAAAATCTAAAATCTAAAATCTAAAATAGTATGATTCCCCATTCCTTATTTGCTATTGTCTAATGACCAAAGTAATTATTTTTGATTTTGACGGTACTTTAGCAGATACAATCGATATTCTTTTGAGCATCACCAACAGTTTGTCAGCAGAATTCGGCTTTAAGTCTGCGACAAAAGAGGAAGTCGCTCAACTGAGCAATTTAACTTCTTGGGAAATTCTGCGTTATTCTGGCATTTCCCTCTTCAAATTCCCGATGCTGATTAGAAAATTGAGAGCAGAGTTACGCAGTGAAATTTCCCACATTCAATTATTTCCGGGGATTAAAGAAGTTTTGCTGGAGTTGAAAAAACGGGATTTTCAACTGGGTATTATTACATCTAATTCCCGAGAAAATGTCTTAGCATCGCTGGAAAATAACAGTTTGCAAGATATTTTTACGTTTATTTATTCAGGTTCAACTTTTGGAAAACATAAAGTTATTAACAAATGGCTCAAGAAAGAGCAAGTAAATCCTAAAGAAGTCTTTTATGTGGGAGATGAGATTAGAGATATAGACGCTGCTAGAAAAACCGGAATTAAGATAATTGCTGTAGGTTGGGGTTTTAATTCTCAGGAGGTTTTGGCCCTACACCATCCCGATTATTTGATTGAACGACCGCAGCAATTGATCGAGATTGTGAGTAATCTGGGAGGAGTGTAAAGTGTTGTAAACAAATACTTCAAAATTTAAAGTAGTAAAAACTTTATGTCGGAACCGATTGAAAAAATGGATTGAGGCTGATATAAAGATGAAGGAGAAAGAGTTATTTGATCGCTCAAATAAAGAGGAACAGTATTATGTCAGCATTTGAAACTTTCTTGACTTTTAGCTTGGCTTCAACTTGCGCGGTAGCTACTTTGGCAACTTGGTTGCGTTTCACCTATCCGCCTTCTGTTAAACGCAATTAGTAAGTAGGTGGGTACAAATAAACAGTAGATGGGGAGGGCGGGTTTTGCCTTCAAAAACTGGCTGGTATCATATATTCTTAGCTAAACCCGCCCCTACAAAATACTATTGTTTTTTCGCAATGACCTACTTATTATTTTTTCAACTTGGTATCAGAAGTCGAGTTTATTAGACTTTGCATGATACCCAGAAACCCGGTTTCTCTCCAAATGTTTCGCCATCCAATAGATATTTTCTGAGAAACCGGGTTTCTTAGACTTTGCGTAATTCCCAGAAAAAAAGAATAATGTTTTAGTCTCCTTCACCCAGTTTCAGTGCGGCTAAAACTGCTTGCTGGCTAACTGCTTGGTAAATTTTACTAAAATGCCGCTTGAGTGCGTCAGAGGCGGGGGAAGATTTGCTACTGGTTCCTGTTGGGTTGGTTGCGAGGGGAATCGGGCCTAAAATATCTAAGACTGTTTCGCTGCTGGGCGGCGGCACAATTACGACTAAAGATGATTCTAGCTGCTGGTTGTATTCCCAAAAGCGATCGACCTTTGGCAATTTAGAATTCGCAGTCGGGGAATTTTTGCCGGAGTTGAGTTGAGAATTTTCATCTCCTTGGGTGCCCCGTGTCTGACGGAGAGCTGTCAAGATTTGCTCTTTGGTTCTTCCCCGCAGTTGAAAGAGTACGAAGGGGTCTTCTCCGAAGCGATCGCCCAATAAGTAGTATACTGCACTGATGTGCTTGCAAGGATTTTTGGGGTCTGGACAGGTGCAGCGCGATCGAATATCAGATAAACTTAACGGAAATAGCGTTTTTCCAGCCGCTGCAAATACATCCTCAATATTGTGTGGCATTTCTCCTGCTAATAATTTAGCTGAAAACACCGCTCTTTGCGACATATTTTCAATCACATAATCCCAATCTTCATCGCTCAATGTATCGAGACCTAGAGAAACTTGATAGGGTTTGGGGTCTGTTCCTTGAACGATAGCAATTACTTCTTGGTTAGGGAATTTAATGCTGAGAACTTTACCTTCGCGCGCGTATTGCCAGCCGCGTTCTAAACGCTTTTTGAAGCGGTAGGTATTGATTAAATCTAACCACTGTTGTGTCCACCATTCTCTGTCTATCATAAAACGCAATTATAAAACGATCTTTTCTCCGCTCGACTCTCCCTGCAAAATGCCAATAATCGTCCGAGTTACAAACTCCAAATCCTGCGGCACTCGATGCAGCGGTATATATTCTACCACATGACGTGCTGCGCGATCGTACAGCCCAAATCGCCAAATTTCCCCCGTCGAAACCGCACCGTACAAAATCGGACTCTCACTTTCTATCCAGCCATCAACAGCAATTAATTCAACAGCAAGCTGAGTAAAACCTTTGGTCAAATCCGACTGTTTTGCTTCAATGACTAAAAGATTGCTCGGACTGGGAATATAGTAATCTAGGGAGCCTTTTAACCAATTGCTCACACTAATCGAATACTCAATATTAATTGAATAGTCAAATAAATCGCAAATCCGATCGAGCAACGGAAAAATTAATGCCTCCCGGCGGGCCTGTTCAGTGGTTGTATTCACCCGTTTCAGTCTGCGTCGCATACTCTCTGCTAGTTCGGGCAACCAATCTAATTCGCATTGCGTGTAAGGGAGATTTTCGCGATCGGTGCGCTCGATCGTGCAGCCCAAATCTGCTAAAATATCTT
>JBBSNU010000254.1:0-7180 GCA_038260455.1 Chroococcales cyanobacterium
CGACGCAGCAAGTCAGCTTGACCTAAAGAATAGCCCGCCAAATCTTGAGCCATCCGCATAATTTGCTCTTGGAAACAAAGCGTTCCATAGGTCTCTTTTAAAATTGGTTCTAACAGCGGATGGTCATATTTAACCACCTCTCTACCGTGTTTGCGATCGATAAATTGTGGAATCAAACCAGCATCCAGCGGGCCGGGACGATAAAGCGCCAGAATAGAAGAAATATCATCCAGACAGGAAGGTTTAATTTTTTTTACTACATCCAGCATCCCAGAAGATTCTAGCTGAAAAATACCTTCCAAATCTCCTTTTTCTAATAGTTGATAAGTTTTTGCTACATCACCGGGCAACTTGTTGTTCCTAGTAAATGTCTCTTGAGCTCTGCGTTCTATATCAGAAGGTAAGGCTTCGGAATCGATAGTTATATCTTGCGTTTGCTTAACATACTCGACTGTTTTTTGGAGAGTTGTTAAATTTTTAAGTCCCAAAAAATCCATCTTCAGCAACCCCAAAAATTCCAAATCTTCCATGAAATATTGGGTGATCACGGCACCATTGTCATTCTTTTGCAATGGTACAATTTCATCAAGGGGTTGGGAAGAAATGACCACACCGGCCGCGTGAACGCCATAGGTTTTGTTAGTTCCTTCAATGCGAATTGCCATGTCAATCCACTGACGTACTGGAACTTCGGTGCCAGTTTCTGCATTTATGCAAATTGTATTTTCGTAGTTGTCTTTAAATTCCTGTGCCGGTGTTCCATCGGAAATCATCACTTTGAGTTTTTCCGGTTTCCCCCGCGACACGGGAATCATTTTTGCCATTTCGTCCGCTTTTTTGTAGGGAATACCTAAAACTCTGGCAACATCTTTCAAGACAGCTTTTGATGTCATTCTGTTGAAAGTAATAATTTGTGCTACGCGGTCTGTACCATATTTTTCCGTGACATATTTAATCATATCGTCGCGTCTTTCTATGCAAAAATCGCTATCGATATCTGGCATAGATTTACGTTCGGGATTGAGAAATCTCTCGAACAGTAATCCGTGGTGTACGGGGTCTATGTTGGTAATGTTGAGGACGTAAGCAACTAAAGAACCTGCAGCAGAACCACGTCCTGGCCCGACGGGAATATTGTTGTCTCTAGCATATTTCATGTAGTCCCAAACTACTAAAAAATATTCAGAAAAACCCATCTGCTGAATCATTTTTAGCTCATATTCTAGTCTTTGTTTGTAGACTGGGGGAATTTCGTTTTTGGTGCGGCTTTTGAGGCGTTCTAATAGTCCTAGCCAAGATATTTCTTCTACATAGGTATCGGCGGTATGTTCTGGGGGAATTGGAATTGTGGGAATCCGAGCTTCTCCTGTTAGCTCGTATCTTGATACTTTGTTTGCTACTTCTAGGGTAGTTTCGATCGCCTCTTTGATGGTTTCGTCGTCCAAATGATCTCGAAACAGTTGCGCCATCTCGTCAGCGGACTTAAGATATTCAGTACCGCTGTAGCGCATCCGCTTGTCTTCTTCAATCAGTTTGTTGGTGTTGATGCAAAGCAAAGCGTCGTGTGCTTCTACGTCGTTGCAAGAAATATAGTGAGAATCATTTGTTGCAATTATTTTAATGTTGAATTCGCGGGCAATTTTGACGATTTCCACATTCACCATGCGGTCTTCTTGGGAACCGTGGTCTTGAATTTCTATATAGTAGTCATCGCCAAATACTTCTTTATACCATTTGGCAACTTCGCGGGCAGTATCTAGCTTGTTTTGTAGAATCATTTGGGGAACTTCGCCGCCCAAACAAGCACTGGTGACAATTAAACCTTCGGAGTATTGTTTGAGTAGGTCTTTGTTGATGCAGGGGCGGGCAAAAATACCTCGTTCTGGCATTCCCTTTAAGTGGGAAATTGTGGTGAGTTTGACGAGGTTTTTATAGCCTTGGGTATTTTTAGCTAAGACAACTTGATGGTATTTTCTTCTACCTTTAACTTTGACTTCGATGTCGCCGTTGACGACGTACATTTCGTTGCCAATTATGGGCTTGATGTTTTTATTTCGGCAAACTTTGATGAGTTCGATCGCCCCATACATCACTCCGTGGTCTGTAAGGGCGATCGCGGGCATCCCCAATTCCACCGCCCGATCGGCGAGCTGCTGTAGCTGAGAAGCGCCATCTAGGAGGCTGTAATCGCTGTGAATGTGCAAACCAACGAAGGACATGGCGATTTGAGATTTTAGCTTTTAGTTTTTAGACTTTAGATTGTACACTATTGCCGTTGAAAAAGATAAATTGATTTTTCATTTTACAGCACCGGCAACGTACAAAAACGGTTTTTTTGAACGACAAATATAGGTTTTGATGCTATATTTTAGGTCAGAAACCCGATTTTTACCACAGATACAACATCTCACAGAAGAAGTCGGTAATGTAACAGCTAATTCGGTTAATTTGCTTACAAACTTGCTTGTTCCAAATAACCTTCCAAATCTTTAACGCGCTGCTGGGTGACTCTTGCTTTGCAAGAAATGTAGACAGGAGGAGCCAAAGTACCGCCTTCAAAGTTTCCTGCTGAATAATCACAAGTTTCATCTCTAAATTTTACCCAAGTACGCTGTGCCGCAGTCAATCTCTGCTTTTGTTTGCTGTTGATTTTTGGCAGAATTTGCTGATATAATTGATTTAGTTTGGTGTCTGCTGCTTTAAACTCCTGAGTCGAACATAAAGTCATATCAACCGTGGTTTGAGGGCTTTTACAGTTTGGCTGTTGGGCGATTTGCCGTCGGTTGTTGCTGGCTTTGCTCTCCTGCAATAATCCGCCTGCTAACACGAGGGAAATTGTTGTAAATGTTGCCCAAAAAGTGCTATTTTTCATTGACTTGATACCTCTTTTAATCTTGAATTTTCTCTACTGGTTGAGCCGATCGCCAAATCCACCAAGCTGCCGCCCACAGAGTAAAATTGCCGATGAGAGTCATCGCCGCTTGCAGGGTAACGATCCATTCAAGGGCTGGGGAGTTGTCAAAATAGTGCCAAGTGCAGGCACACATGGCGCTGACTAGGGCGGGCAGCATTCCGGCGGAAAGGGCCCACCAAGCTCGGTTTTGAGTGACTTCGCCGTAAGTCCAAATTAGCCAGATGGCGGCAATCCACTCGACGACGCTAGAGACGTGAATAATCCAGGTGGGAATTGACAAAACGTGCATTTTTTGTATTCAGAAGTAGGATGAAAGATATATTTAGTTGTTTAAGGCAGTCAACGGTTAACAGTCAACTGTTGACTGTTAACTGTTACAAGAATCTCTGGATAACAACAATTAGATATGATGGTAATAGTTATATTCCATCATAAACCAAGAAAAGAGTAGAAATGCGAGCAATTTTGTGCGGCTATTACGGTAAAGGCAACGGTGGCGACGAGGCGCTGTTGGCATCGCTATTGCAAATGTTACCAGATGGGGTGACGCCGATCGTCCTATCTGGCAATCCTGTCGAGACAAATCAGCGGTACGGGGTAGCTGCGCGCGATCGTATGAATGCGTTTCAAGTTCTCGAAGCACTCCGCACCTCCGACGCGCTAATCTGGGGAGGCGGCAGTTTAATCCAAGACGCTACCAGCACGATCAGCCCTTTCTATTATGGGGGTTTAATGGGACTAGCGCAACAAATGGGCTTAAAAACAGTTGCTTGGGCCCAGGGAATTGGGCCTTTAAATCGAGAGCTCACCCGCAAATTATCTCAGCGGTGTTTTGCTGGATGCACCGCCGTCAGCGTGCGAGATAAAGGCTCAGCTACCTTACTTGCTGATTGGCAAATTCCGTTCACTTTAGCGCCCGATCCCGTGTGGGCTTTAGAGAATTCCCCCGTCTCCGGTTTGTGGAATTTACCAGCGCCCAGAGTTGCAGTTTGTTTGCGTTCCCATCCTACATTAACTCCCGCCAGATTGTCAATTCTAACTAAAGCTTTAGTTGACTTTCAAAAAGCAACCAGAACCTTAATTTTACTGATACCTTTTCAAGCATCTCGCGACTTAGAAATTGCCAAGCATTTGCACGAAGCCCTGCCGAAACGAAGTCAGATTCTTAGTTTAGACGATCCGAGAAAATTGAAAGGACTATTCCGGGGAGTCGAAATGG
The DNA here is from genome assembly GCA_038260455.1 of Chroococcales cyanobacterium. Lineage (GTDB taxonomy): Bacteria > Cyanobacteriota > Cyanobacteriia > Cyanobacteriales > Microcoleaceae > Microcoleus. The sequence goes on from JBBSNU010000254.1 coordinate 4,134, forward strand.
CGATCGGGATGCGCTACCACAGTTTAATTATGGCAGCATCGGAAGAATGCCGCTGTTTTGCCCTCAGCTACGATCCCAAAGTCACTCAATTGATGGATGAGTTAGAAATGCCGGGATATGTATTATCAGAATTGCCAGAAGATCCGTATTTCATCAGCAAAACCTGGATCGAACACTACGCCAACGGCGACGCACTATCGCCAGAAAGGATAAAATTTATTGTAGGGCGATCGCTCTTTCATAAAGAAGTATTGCAAACCGCGCTCATGCAGTCTTAGCAAAAGGTAAAATACCGTGACAGTCAGTACAGCCGACTTACAAATTACCTGGAAAAAATTGCCCGCAGATTTCATTTTAGACGAGGAACCTGTGGAAAATATCGACCAACCGCTACTCGCAGCAGCCTTGCGCGAAATCCTAGAAATCGCGGGATTAATATTACAGGGAATCTTAGTTGCCTCAAACATGGCTGTGTGCGCGACACTAGAGGGCAAGCTAGTTGTCAAAGCGCCAGATTGGTTTTATGCCCGCAACGTGCAGCCACTTCCCGCTGCGGAAGTTCGCCGCAGTTACACCCCAACCTTAGAAGGAGAAATCCCGGATATCGCGCTGGAATTTTTATCAGCTACGCCCAGCGATGAATATTCAACTAAACCAGATTTTCCACCGGGAAAATGGTTTTTTTACGAGCAAATACTGCGAGTGCCCATCTATGCTATTTTTCAGCCTGCGGCAGGATTGCTAGAAGTTAATCGGTTGAATTCATCAGGAACATATCAAGTACAGCCGCCGGATGCAAACAATCGTTATTGGATTGCAGGAGTTGGCTTGTTTCTGGGTGTTTGGCACGGCACAAAGGCGGAAAGAACCGGATATTGGTTGCGCTGGTGGGATGAAAGCGGACAGATGTTGTTGTGGGGTGCAGAGATGGTGGAAAGGGAAAGAGAGGAAAGGGATCTTGCCCAACAGCAAGCCCAACAAGAACGGCAGCAAAGGACGATCGCCCAACAGCAAGCCCAACAAGAACGAGAACGATCGGAAAGATTAGCTGCACAATTAAGAGCAGCAGGCATTGAACCAGAAGCTTAAAACAGTAACAGGTAAAATACCATGACAGACAGTAAATCCGACTTAAAAATCACTTGGGAAAAAATGCCAGAGCCTTTCATTTTAGAGGAAAGACCTGCCGCAAATATCGACAAACCCCTACTCGCAGCCGCCTTGCGCGAAATCCTAGAAATTGCGGGGCTAATGGTAGAAGGAATATTAGTTGCTCCAAAGATGGGCATTTGCGCGACAATGGACAGCAAAACAGTTATCAAAGCGCCAGATTTGTTTTATGTCGGCAATGTACAGCCACTTCCCGCCCCGGAGGTTCGTCGCAATTACATCCCCAACTTAGAAGTAAAAGAGGAAATTCCGGCGATTGTCATGGAGTTTTCAGGAGCCACTGAGGGCGACGAATATTCAGCTAAACCGACTTTTCCACCCGGAAAATTCTTTTTTTATGAGCGAATATTGCGAGTACCAGTCTATGCCATTTTTGAGCCGCCAATAGGATTGCTACACGTTTATAAGTTTAATCAATCAGGATATTATAAATTGCAAAAATCCGAGGTAAACGGTCATTATTGGATAGAAGGAGTTGGGTTATTTCTGGGTGTTTGGCAGGGAACAAAAGCCGAAAGAACCGGCTATTGGTTGCGCTGGTGGGATGAGAGCGGAGAGATGTTATTGTGGGGAGCAGAGATGGTAGAAAGGGAAAGACAGGAAAAAGCAAATGTTCAACAACGGGCCGATCGACTATCCGCACAATTAAGAGCAGCAGGCATTGAACCAGAAGCTTGATACAATAATTAGAAATTAAAAATCATAACACTGCGATTTTTCATTTCTAAATTCATCTGCGTTAATCCGCGTTAATCTGCCGACATCAGCGGTTAACAATTACATTCAGGAGACATCAAAATTGGGAAGAGTTAGAGTTCGGGAACACGTCAATCCGCTGTGTCGTAAATATCAAGTATCCGCCAGTCCCCCCGATTGGACTAAAATTTATACTGACTTAAATTTGCCACTGCATTTAGATATCGGTTGTGGAAGGGGACGGTTTTTGTGGCACATGGCGCAAATTCAAACAGATTGGAATTTTCTCGGATTAGAAATTCGGGAACCTCTGGTAGATGAGGCGAATCTGTGGCGCGATGAAAAAGGCTTGACAAATTTGCACTATTTGTTTTGCAATGCGAATAGTTCCCTGAAGCCAATTTTAGAAACTTTGCCCGCTGGTATTTTGCAGCGAGTTAGCATTCAATTTCCAGATCCGTGGTTCAAGAAAAAGCACCACAAACGGCGGGTAGTGCAGCAGGAATTAGTCAGCGAGTTGGCTACTTATCTGGCTGTTGGCGGTGAAGTGTTTATTCAATCGGATATTGAGGAAGTAGAAGTCGAAATGTGCGATCGCTTTTCATCTCATCCCAGTTTTCAGCGTCAAAATAGCGGGGAATGGCTAGCAGAAAATCCCCTGCCTGTTGCTACGGAAAGAGAAATTGCTACTCTCAAACGAGGCGAACCAGTTTATCGAGCACTGTATCACAAATAATGCTATCTTATCTCATCGCTAAGTAATCTACTCTATGAAAATCGTAAGGTGGGCCGTAAGCACCCTACAAAGTAGAATCTGTGGGTAAATCCTATTAAACCCAAGACGGCAGCCACATTCTAATTTTCCATTCCATTTGCGACAAAGGCAGTCCCAAATAGATAGGCATCCAGAAAATAAAAGCACCCACAATCAGAAAACTAATTGTTACACCCATCCCTCGGAGTCGAGTTTGAGGGCTGTGCAGCCACCTGTCAACCCACCAAGCAAGTGCTAAGGCTCCAAACACAGAACAGCCCATATAATGATACAAAAATACGCAGCGAGTCACCTTCATCCAAGGCAGCAAATTAGCAGCCCAATTAACTATCAAATATAACAACATCCACATTTGGGCCGTCGGCGGAAACAAAATCGGCTGCTGCTGTTCTATGCTATCAACAGA
>JBBSNU010000255.1:0-7176 GCA_038260455.1 Chroococcales cyanobacterium
GAGATGCTCCCGGTTAAAAACCCCTGTCTCATAGCTAAAGTCCTCTAAAAGAGGACTAAAATTGAGCGTATTATAACGTCAGACTCTACAGTCGGTTTCAACCGACTTAAGCTGTGAGGCAGGGGTTTAAACCCCTGCCGGAATCGAGAAAAGCGTGTTAATACCAACTATAAATAATCCGATAAATTATGTGCGGACGATACACTTTAACTGCTTCATCTCAAATCATCGCCGAATTCTTCAAACTGTCGGAAGTTCCCGACATCACACCGCGATACAACATCGCCCCAACTCAATCAGTGGCGACAGTCACAGTTTCTCCCCAGCGTCTTCAGCGACAGTTCCAATTTATGCGCTGGGGTTTGATTCCGAGTTGGGCGAAAGACATGAAAATAGGTAGTAAGATGATTAATGCGCGATCGGAAACTGTAGCCGAAAAACCTGCTTTTCGCAGCGCCATCAAGCACAGGCGATGTTTGATAGTTGCTGACGGTTTCTACGAATGGCTGCCGCTGTTAAAGCACAAACAGCCTTACTATTTTCAAATGGCCCAGGGCGAACCTTTTGCTTTTGCCGGTTTGTGGGAAAATTGGCAGTCTCCCGAAGGAGAAAAGATTGTATCTTGCACTATAATTACTACCGCTGCTAACGAAACAGTGCAGCCGGTACACGATCGAATGCCGGTGATTTTGCCCGAGGATGCTTGGGAAGAGTGGCTCGATCCTGCTGTTAACAGCGCTCAGCAAGTTTTGCCGCTGTTAAAGCCTTATGCTTCCGAAGCTATGAAAGCAAATGCCGTAAGTGCGATCGTCAACAGTTCCAGCAAAGACAGTCCCGAGTGCATTCAAGCAATTGAATAAACGCAGTCATTATATCATGTCCGCTGTTTGTAGTAAGGACTGTAGTCCTCCTAAAAATCACAGTTATTGTAGGGTGCGTCAGCGGGAAGTTTATTAGTGTCTCATCATCACATTCTGCCCCATACGCACCTACAAACTACTAGATTTCAAGCGTTATAGGGACTTGATCACGACCTTTTCCCAATCTGAATTGAAGGGCACCTACCTCACTGCCTTGAAAACTGCTATAGAATATAGCCTAGTGCAACAAGCGCATAAAGGTAGGCTATGTCACAGCATGATTCTTCTATCCCAAAGTCGGCAATTAGAGACAACCGCCACCGCGGCACTGTGGGCGATTTTTTGAAAGCCAAGGTCGAGGAAAACTCAACCTTGTCAATTGTTTCTGCTTACTTTACAATTTATGCTTTTGATGCTTTGAAGGAACAACTTTTAGGTATTAAAAGCTTGAAATTTCTCTTTGGCGAACCGCGCTTCATCAAGTCCCTTGACCCCAGCAAAACTGATAAAAAGGCTTTCCAAATTGAGGATCAGGGCTTGCAGTTACAGAATCGGTTGGAGCAAAAGCGGGTTGCCAAAGAATGTGCAGAATGGATTGAAAAAAAAGTGCAGATACGGTCGATCAAGCAATCTAATTTACTGCACGGAAAAATGTATCACATTGCTCATAACGGAACTGAAAATGCTATTATGGGCAGTTCTAATTTTACCGTGCGGGGACTGGGATTAGGTACGAAATATAACAATATTGAACTCAATCTAGAAGTAGATAGTAAACGCGATACCCGTGACCTTAAAGCCTGGTTTGATGAACTCTGGAATGATGCCGAACTAATCGAAGATGTCAAACAAGATGTGCTGCTGTACCTAGAGCAACTTTACCAGAATAATTCTCCTGAGTTTATCTACTACAAAACTCTGTTTCATATCTTCGAGACCTTCCTAGATGACCTAGAAAAAAGCGATATTCTCAGCGAACAGCTACACCTATTTGATACAGAAATCTGGAAAGCTCTATTTGAATTTCAAAAAGACGGAGTTAAAGCAGCCATCAATAAAATCCGACGATATAACGGGTGTATTATTGCTGACAGTGTTGGTTTAGGTAAAACATTTGAAGCTCTAGCGGTTATTAAATATTTTGAACTTCGCAATGAAAAAGTTTTGGTTCTGTGTCCCAAAAAACTCCGCGAGAATTGGACTGTATATCTAGCACAGAACAATAGCGATCTCAATCCTTTGGTTAAAGACCGCTTTAACTATACAGTCCTGTCTCACACCGACTTGAGTCGTGACTCTGGTTACTCTGGGGACATTAATTTAGAAAAGATTAATTGGGGTAACTATGACTTGGTAGTTATTGACGAATCGCACAATTTCCGCAACAATATCAAGAGCAAACGGGACGAATCTGGCAATCTAATTAGAAAGAGTCGTTACGAAAGGCTGATGGATGATATTATCAAGAGCGGTGTCAAAACTCAGGTGCTACTTTTATCAGCAACTCCGGTTAACAATGATTTAAAGGATTTGCGGAATCAACTTTATTTTATCACAGAAGGTCGCGATGCTGCGTTTGGCGAATCGCTGGGAATTGTCAGTCTGCGCGATACACTAGCTGATGCTCAGGGGAAATTTACCAAGTGGGCTAAAAAAAGTCGGGAACGCAAAACTAGCGAACTGCTGGAAGAACTAAGTTCTGCTTTCTTCAAACTGCTTGACGAACTGACGATCGCGCGCTCTCGCAAGCACATTCAAAAATACTATAAAGATGCGATCGCCCAATTAGGCGGCTTTCCAGAACGGCTCAAACCCATCTCCGTATTTTCTGAGATTGACCGAGAGGGTAAGTTCATGTCCTACGAACAGCTTAACAGCGAAATTTCTAAATATCAACTCTCCCTATTCAACCCTTCAAAATATGTCCTGTCGCCCTACCGATCGGTGTATGAAAATAAAGGAGTGCGAAATTTCAAACAGAGCGATCGCGAAAGGTGTTTGATTGGTATGATGAAAGTCAATTTCCTTAAACGCTTAGAAAGCTCCATCCATTCCTTTGCGCTGACAATAGAGCGCACAATTACCAAAATTGAATATCTAGAGACCAAAATTCAAAAGTTTCAGCAATTGCAGCAATCTCGTGACGCTAACGAGACAGTTATTTTCAGCGATTTGATGATTGAAGACTTCGACGACGAAGAGTTGCAAGATGCCATGCAAGTAGGTCAAAAGCTGATATTTCAAATGGCGCACCTCGATGTCGAAACGTGGTTAAAAGACTTGAAACGTGACAAGGAACAGCTTGAAAAAATCTACAATTCTGCCCAAAGCATTTCTGTTGAACGCGATGCCAAGCTGGCTAATTTAAAAGAACTGATCGCCGCGAAAGTTAGGAATCCTACAACTAACAAGCATGGCCAACCAAATCGAAAGGTTTTAGTCTTTACTGCCTTTGCTGATACAGCAGTCTATCTTTACGAAGGATTGCGGGAGTGGGCAACATTAGAATTGAAAATTAACTTAGCTTTGGTGACTGGTGGTTCGGCGAAAAATAAGACCAGCTTTGGCAAAAATGAGTTCAATCACGTCCTGACAAATTTTTCGCCTTTTGCCAAAAAACGCGCTCAAATTCCATCTATGCAGCAAGACGGTGAGATTGACCTATTAATTGCCACAGATTGTATTTCCGAAGGGCAAAATTTACAAGATTGCGATTATCTGATTAACTACGACATCCACTGGAACCCAGTCCGAATTATCCAGCGGTTCGGCAGGTGCGATCGCATCGGCAGCCCCAACCACACCGTACAATTAATTAATTTTTGGCCGACAGAGGACTTGGATCAGTACATCAATCTGAAAAATCGAGTAGAAGCACGGATGGCTTTAGCCGACATAGCTGGTACATTTGAAGATAACCTGCTGGAGCCAAAGGAGATTCAAGAACTGATTGAGAGTGATTTGAAATACCGCGACAAGCAGTTGCTGCGATTGAAAGACGAGGTGCTGGATCTCGAAGATTTCACCGAGACTGTAGCCCTAACGGAATTCACTCTCGATGATTTCCGAATGGAACTGGCAAAATACATTGAGAGCAACCGCAAACTACTGCAAGATGCCCCTTTAGGACTCTATGCAGTAGTTCCAACTAACTCGGAGTACCCGATAATTGCTCCGGGCGTAATTTTTTGCCTCAAACAGAAAGGCGATTCTCTTGATAATAAAACTGTCAATCCGCTGCAACCATATTTTGTAGTTTATGTGCGCGAAAATAAGGAAGTGCGATTAACTTTTGCTCAACCCAAACAAATACTTGAAATATACCAGTTGCTGTGTGCGGGGTGTACTGTTCCCTATGAAGAGTTGTGCAACCTGTTCGATCGACAAACTAACAACGGATCTGATATGAGTTTATATAACGATTTGCTGAAGCGGGCGGTTGATTCAATTGCAGGTATTTACAACAAGCGGCTCATCGGAAATTTGCTGTCTAGCCGCAGTGCTGTGTTGGTTGAGCAAGCGCATCAGGTTAAAGCAACAACTGATTTTGAACTGATTACCTGGCTGGTGATTAAATGAACGGCAGCGAACGACAAGCCAAAGCATCTATTAACCAAGCTTTAAGTAGTTTTGCCAAGGGAAAACTTGCCGATAACGCCCGTAATTTATTCTGGGTTCTTGGCTACCGCAGTGATAAAATTTCTGACCTCGTTCCTAATAGTTCGGAGAATTTTATTGCCAACTTTGATATTGATCAAAAGCTGAACTCCCAAAAAGCTCTATTAGAGGAATGGCTGTCTGTAGATTTTATCTTCCAGTTTACCGGGACAGAAATTGCAGATAATGAGCAGTTAAAAGTCGGTTTTGATACTAGCAGCAATGGCGAGAGTGCCTGCTTTACTTCCTACTTGTTTTTCGCGATCGCACTGCGGAGGAGCGCGTACACTAACGAACAACTTGACGGGATTGTCCGCGAGATTAATAAAATTTTACCGATGCCGGCGATCGTTATTTTTCAGCATGGAGAAACTCTGACTTTCTCCATGATAAACCGCCGCCCAAACAAAGGCAATGAATCTAAAGATGTATTAGAAAAAGTCAAACATATTAAAGATATCCCATTCGACAGTCCTACAAACTCTCATTTAAAAATTCTCTTCGATATTTCCTTGGCAGAGTTGCATAAAAATCACAGCTTTAGCAACTTTGACGAATTTCATGAAGCTTGGCATAAAACCATTCCTGACAGCATAAAATTTAAAAAAGATCCTCCGCGGCAAGATTCACTTCGCGCTTACCTGCAAGAAATCGGTCGATTTCCCATGCTCAAAGCTTACGAAGAGATTGAACTAGCTCGTAAAATTGCTGAGTTGTTGGAATTAGAAGAGGTGCGATCGCAATTGTCTCGCCAGCTAAATAGAATTCCGCAGGATGCAGAGTGGGCTGACGCTGCAAGAATCCCCTTGCCAGAATTGAACCTGCGCCTGCTGATTGGGCGAAAAGCTAAACATAAAATGGTAGAGTCTAATTTGCGGCTGGTAGTCTCAATCGCTGAAAAATATCAAAATCGAGGGGTGGATTTATTAGACTTGATTCAGGAGGGAAATCTGGGTTTAATCAGGGCTGTAGAAAAGTTTGATTGCACGAAAGGCAACAGGCTTTCCACCTACGCGACTTGGTGGATTCGTCAAGGAATTACGCGGGCAATTGACAACCATTCCCGCACTATCCGGCTACCAGTTCACTTGTGGCAAACAATTTCCGAGGTTAAAAAAACTATTAAACAACTTTCTCAAGAATTTGGTCACCTTCCCAAGATGGAAGAAATCGCCGATTGTTTGGGAATGACAACTGCAAACTTGCGCTTTGTTATTCAATCGGATCGGCCGATCATTTCCTTAGATACTCGAATGGGTGAGGATGAAAGTTCTACATTTGGAGAGTTGATTGAATTTGATGGGAAACACCAGAAGAGCAAGTATCGAAAAGTTTGCTCCGCGAAGATTTGGAAAGCGTTTTAGAGGCTCTCATCCCTCGACAACGTGACGTTATTCGGATGCGATTCGGATTGGATGATGGCAGGGAAAAGACTCTACAGGAAATCGGCAATATATTTGATGTTACCCGCGATCGGATTCGGCAAATTGAGGCTAAGGCTTTACAAAAGTTGCGCCAGCCCAAACGCAGAAACAGATTAAGAGAATATCTTGACTAGCCCTATATAAATTTACGAAACTCAGACAAAAAGACCGAATTTGCAGTGTATTGGAGCAAGGCGATATCCTGACGGCTAATGAATACATATATATGCTGCAACAGGGGCGATCGCTTCCTCTGTAGTTGGTTGTCTGCTCAAATCTATGGCAGAGTAATGCAAACTTTCTGCTGTGCGATGTACTTAAGTAAAACGCTCTTATTTTAGAGCCCCGACTTCTTGAAGAAGTCGGGGCTCTGGGTATTCTTTTTGATGTCGGCTTACTTAACTGTCGTACATCCGCGCTTCGGCTGCGTCGGGATTCTCCTCGCAATACTCCTCAAAAGCCGTTTTGTCAAGCTTCATCGATCGCTGATGAGCAGCCTCAGCCTGCATTTCCTCTACAATATCCCACGCTACCGCGCACTCTCTAGAAGTAGCACCTTTCTCGGCACAGACTGTTCTAGCATCCGCGATCGCACTTTCAATTTCTTCCTCAAATAAAACACTCTTCGGCTGATCAACAAAATCGCTTTTTGTCAAGATATCCGTTACCGAAATAATGCCAAGCAGTTTGTCCTTAATCACCGGAGCTCGGCGGATGCGGGTATTCGCGAACAACCTAGCCACGTATTCCACGCCCAAGTCGGGATTCACCGTAATGCACGGTTTGGTCATAATCTCGAACACGCGGACTTTGTGTGGGTCTACTCCGTAGGCTGCTACCTTATAGACAATATCCGTTTCCGTAACGATACCGTAAGCGTCTTGTTCGTGGCGGCGTTCCACAATTAGCGCGCGTAGGCAAAGTTCGTTCATCATCGCCACTGCTTCAGCGACAGTCGCCGAGCCGCGAATCGTGACAACATCTGTTGTCATAATATCTTGGGCTTTCATCATCATTTTTTATTGCTCCCCGTTTATAAAGTCTAGTGCGTCCCGATTTTGGGCCGGAAATTTGATTTGCCATCATCATAAAACTTCTGGACAGACGGAACTGTTACGATAAATCAAGGATGGCGAAGGAAGAAGGAAGAAGGAAGAAGGAAGAAGGAAGAAGGAAGAAGGAAGAAGGAAGAAGGAAGAAGGAAGAAGGAAGAAGGAAGAAGGAAGAAGGAAGAA
>JBBSNU010000256.1:0-7156 GCA_038260455.1 Chroococcales cyanobacterium
AGCAACTATAACCATACATATAGCGGTTATCAAAAAAGTGAGGATAGCCCATAGCCCATAGCCCTATGCCCTATGCCCTATGCCCTATGCCCTATGCCCTATGCCCTATGCCCTATGCCCTATGCCCTATGCCCTATGCCGTTCGCGTACCTCATATGAGAGCTCGAAAGGCTATAGTTTGGCGGCATTCGAGGCAGCGTCCAGAAAAGCTCAAGTATACAAAAGACCAACCATGCTTAAAAGAAATTCTATCGAGTAACTAAATATACAGTTTTAAATCCATACAGTCACTAAGGTTAGCAGGAAACACACTTTATGCTCCAAGTCAATACTTTTCCCGAACAAGCCAGCCGCGAGGGTAAACCAATGACCCAAACAGTAGAACCAAAAACCAGCCAGAACAAATTTGAAAAACTCAAATCCGAAAAAGATGGCTTAGCAGTCAAAGCCGAACTCGAACACTTCGCCCAAATCGGCTGGGAAGCAATGGACGAAACCGATCGCGACTACCGCCTCAAATGGTTCGGCATCTTCTTTCGGCCAGTAACTCCCGGGAAATTCATGATGCGGATGCGGTTGCCCAACGGCATCATTACCAGCAATCAAACCAGAACCCTAGCAGAAATTGTACAGCGCTACGGCGACGACGGCAGCGCCGACATCACCACCAGACAAAACCTGCAACTGCGCGGAATTCGCATAGAAGACGTGCCCGACATCTTCCGCCGCCTCAAAGAAGTGGGGATGACTAGCGTTCAGTCCGGCATGGATAACGTTCGCAATATCACCGGTTCCCCAGTCGCAGGCTTGGACGCCGACGAACTTATAGATACGCGGGAACTGGCGAACCAAGTTCAAGACATGATTACCAACAACGGCGAAGGCAACCCCGCGTTTTCCAATTTGCCGAGAAAGTTTAATATTGCGATCGCAGGCTGCCGCGACAATTCAGTCCACGCCGAAATCAACGACATCGCCTTCGTACCCGCTTACTTGGACGGCAACATCGGCTTTAATGTCTTAGTCGGCGGATTCTTCTCCGCCAAACGCTGCGAAGCTGCAATTCCCCTCAACGCTTGGGCAAGTCCCAGCGACGTTGTAGATTTGTGCAAAGCCATATTAAATGTGTTTCGCGATCGAGGCCCGAGAGCAAACCGGCAAAAATCGCGCTTGATGTGGCTGATTGACGAACTCGGCATCGAACAATTCCGCGCCGCCGTCGAACAAGAATTAGGCCGCACATTGCCCGCCGCCGCCCTCAAAGATGAAATCATCTGGGACAAACGCGACCACATCGGCATCTACGACCAAAAGCAAGCAGGGCTAAAGTATGTAGGGCTGCACGTTCCCGTCGGACGGCTAAGCGCATCGGATTTGTTCGATTTGGCCAGAATCGCCGAGGTTTACGGCAGTGGCGAGCTCAGGCTCACTGTCGAAGAAAACGTCATTGTCCCCAACGTTCCCGAATCGCGGATTGAGTCGCTGCTCAAAGAACCGCTGTTGCAGCGTTTTTCCATTGACCCCGCACCCCTGACGCGAGCCTTGGTTTCTTGCACCGGCTCAAAGTTTTGCAACTTCGCCCTAATTGAAACCAAAGCCCGCGCCGTCGCCATGATTGGGGAACTGGAATCCGAGCTCTCCGTTCCCAAACCGGTCAGAATTCACTGGACTGGTTGCCCCAATTCCTGCGCTCAACCCCAGGTAGCTGACATCGGTTTGATGGGTACAAAAGTTCGCAAGAACGGCAAAACCCTTGAAGGTGTAGACATTTACATGGGAGGTACAGTCGGCAAAGACGCTCATTTGGGTACTTGCGTCCAAAAAAGCATCCCTTGTGAAGACCTTAAACCGGTGCTGCATCAACTTTTGGTCGATAACTTCGGTGCCGTTCCCCATCAAGGAGATGTAAATTCGCTCAACCGACAACTGCAACTGACGGTTGAGAGAGACGAAACGACTCTCTTGGCGACCAAACCTCAGACATCTACTGTCATTTTCGCTCGATCGGGCAAAGAAGTTGCTTGCAGCGAAGATGAATTTATCCTCGACGTTGCCGAACGGGCGGGAGTCGAACTCGACAGCAGTTGTCGTTCGGGAACCTGCGGCACCTGCAAGCAGAAACTTCTAGAAGGGAAGACAGTTTACGACAGCCAACCCGACGCGGCCGCCGATTTAGAACCAGGGTTCATTTTAACTTGCAGCGCGCGGGCGATCGGCAAAGTGTCGATCGACGCCTGATCTCATAATGTGAGATGCGATGCGCTGACACCAGCTCAAATCTCACATCTCACATTTCAACCATCTCAAAGTACAACAACAATAATTCAAGACAAATGAGCAACCTTTCTAGAAGAAAATTCATCATCACCGCCGGAGCAACAGCAGCCGGCACCCTCCTAGCCCACGGTTGCAGTTCCGGTTCCACCACATCTAACGCAACTCCCGGCGGAACCTCACCCACCGCCGCCCCAGCAGTCAACATCAACCCCGCCGACGCCCCCGAAGTTACCGCAGCCAAACTCGGATTCATCGCCCTCACCGACGCAGCACCCTTAATCATCGCCCTAGAAAAAGGCTACTTTGCCAAATACGGCATGAAAGACGTGCAAATAACCAAACAAGCATCTTGGCCAGTAACGCGCGACAACTTAGAACTCGGTTCCGACAAAGGCGGCATTGACGGCGCGCACCTCCTAACGCCGATGGCTCACCAGATGACATTAGGCACAATTACCAAAGGCAATCTGCCAGTGCCGATGAACATTCTGGCGCGGTTAAATACTAACGGTCAAGGTATTTCCCTCGGCGAAAAATACCGAGACTTAAAAATAGGTACAGACAGCAAACCTTTTAAAGCAGCCCTTGCCAATCAGAAAGTTCCGATTGCTATGACATTTCCCGGAGGCACCCACGATTTGTGGATACGGTATTGGCTAGCAGCCGGCGGCATCAATCCAGATACAGATGTTTCCGTGATTCCCGTACCGCCGCCCCAGATGGTAGCTAACATGAAATCCGGCAGCATGGAAGCCTTTTGCGTAGGCGAACCTTGGAACGCTCAGCTAATTGCTCAAAAAGTAGGATACAGCGCCTTAATCACTGGAGAACTTTGGAAAGACCACCCAGAAAAAGCTTTAACTTTAAGAGCAGATTGGGTAGCCAAAAATCCCAAAGCTGCTAAAGCACTTACAATGGCTGTTCTCGAATCCCAGCAGTGGTGCGATCAGCCAGAAAACAAACAAGAGATGTGTGAAATCATCGGTAAAGATAGATGGTTAAAAGTTCCAGTAGCCGATATTGTCGCTCGCTCTAAAGGTGAAATTGACTACGGTACGGGCCGCGTTGAAGCTGCTAGTCCAGTGGCGATGAAATTCTGGGCTGACAATGCTTCCTATCCCTACAAGAGCCACGATGCTTGGTTCATCACTGAAAATATTCGCTGGGGTTATATCCCGGCAACTACCGACATCAAAGCCACCGTCGATAAAGTTAACCGCGAGGATATTTGGAAAGCCGCAGCCACAGCAATTGGTGTTCCCGCAGCCCAAATTCCTGCTACGACTTCTCGCGGTGTCGAAACCTTTTTTGACGGCATCAAGTTTGACCCAGAAAAACCTGAAGAATATCTGAAGAGTCTGGCAATCAAAAAAGCATAATTAGTTAACAGTTAACAGTTAACAGTTAACAGTTGACAGTGAACAGTGAACAGTGAACAGTTGACAGTTAACAGTTAACAGTTGACAGTTGAGTTTCCTAACTCAACCCACCCCAGACCTGGTGATCCATTCAAAGTATCTACAAATAATCGATTATTCACAATACGGCAAAAAGAAAAATGGCAACAAACCTCGCTGTTTCTAAAAGCAAAAATCCGGTAAATTTCGTTCTGGATTTGGTGCAAAAAAATCGCCGAAAAATCCTTCGACCTTTAGTCGCGATCGCAGTTTTGCTCACAATCTGGCAAATCCTTTGCCACGGTGAGGGTTCCTCGTTGCCCGGCCCGATTAAAGTTGTCCAAGAAACTTGGACTTTGATTATCGATCCCTTCTTCGACAACGGCGGTATCGACAAAGGTTTATTTTGGCAAATTTTAGCGAGTTTGCAGCGGGTGGCGATCGGCTTTACTTTATCAGCAATTCTCGGCATAAGTTTAGGGATACTGATCGGCACAAATCCTTTAATGTACGATGCTTTAGACCCGCTGTTTCAAGTATTCAGAACTATCCCGCCCCTAGCTTGGCTGCCGATCGCCCTAGCAGTATTTCAACAGTTCAATCCCTTTGAAGGTATCGGGCTAAAAACCAACGAAGTAGCAGCACTTTTTGTAATCTTGGCTACAGCAATTTGGCCGATTATCATCAATACCACAGTAGGCGTTCAACAAATACCCCAAGACTACAGAAACGTCGCCCGCGTCTTGCGCCTCCCCAACCGAAAATACTTCTGGAAAATTTTGATTCCATCTTCTGTTCCTTACATCTTCACAGGCTTGAGAATTGGTATCGGTTTGTCTTGGCTGGCGATCGTAGCGGCGGAAATGTTGGTCGGCGGGGTCGGCATCGGTTTCTTCATCTGGGACGCTTACAACAGTTCTCGACTCAGCTCCGTGATTCTAGCAGTGCTTTATGTAGGTATTGTCGGCTTGCTTCTAGACAGAATAGTTGGTTTTATCGGCTCCAAAGTGGTTCCTGAAGAACAGAAATAGGATTTACAAGGTAAGGTGCGCCACAAGCACCTTACAGGGACTTAATCTACAAATTACAAACTAACCTAAAAGTGCCATGTCAGTATTTGTTGAAGTAGACCACGTAGACCGCGTATTTAATCTTCCCGGTGGCGGGCAATATATCGCGCTCAAAAATATCGAACTTAAAATTCAAAAGGGAGAATTTATCTCCTTAATCGGACACTCTGGCTGCGGCAAATCCACACTGCTAAATATCATTGCCGGTCTGGATACAGCAAGTCAGGGCGGGATTACTTTAGAAGGGCGCGAAGTCCGCGATCCAGGCCCGGATCGGATGGTAGTGTTTCAAAATTACTCGCTGCTTCCTTGGCTGACTGTTCGCGAAAATATCGCCCTCGCAGTGGATGAAATCTACAGCGGTAACACTCAAGAAGAGCGCGAATTAGTCATAGAACACCACATTAAATTAGTAGGACTCGGACAAGCTGCCAAAAAACGGCCTGGGGAAATTTCTGGGGGGATGAAACAAAGAGTTGCGATCGCCCGCGCCCTCGCGATTCGCCCGAAATTGCTGCTGTTAGACGAACCCTTCGGCGCTCTTGATGCTTTAACTCGTGGCGGTTTGCAAGACCAGTTGATGAAAATTTGCCAGGAAAGCAAAGTCACCAGCGTGATGGTAACTCACGACGTTGACGAGGCTTTGTTGTTGAGCGATCGCATTGTCATGCTCACCAACGGCCCGGAAGCGCAAATCGGACAAATTCTCGAAGTGAACATTCCCCGCCCCCGCAAGCGCATGGAAGTTGTCAACCATCCGAGTTACTACGCGCTACGCAACGAAATGGTTTACTTCCTCAACCAGCAAAAGCGCGTCAAACAGCGCCGGGCCCAACAACAACCATCTGCGATCGCCCGCAACGGCCTGGAAAAAGTCAACCTCGACATCGGGTTTATTCCCCTCACCGACTGCGCGCCCTTAGTCGTAGCCAAAGAAAAAGGATTTTTCAAAGCCCACGGCTTGGAAGAAGTTACTCTCAGCCGCGAACCAAGCTGGAAAGCAATTGCCAAAGGAGTCGCCGAAGGACGGCTGGATGCGGCGCAAATGGTCGCAGGAATGCCGCTCGCCATGTTGTTGGGATTGGACGGCGAAGCCCCGGTGCCGGTCTGTAGCGCCCTCACTCTGTCTCGCAACGGCAATTCAATTGTTTTGAGCAAACAGCTTTACAAACAAGGTATTCGGACATTAGAGGATTTCAAAGCTGCGATCGCCAGCACCCCCGACAAAGCTCACACCTTGGGCACGGTACACTCCGCCTCCATGCACAATCTGCTGTTCCGCTACTGGCTGGCCGCCGGCGGCATCGACCCCGACATGGACGTGGGCTTGACCGTGATTCCGCCCCCGCAGATGGTATCGAATTTAAAAGCAGGTAACATTGACGGCTACTGCGCGGGCGACCCCTGGAACTCCCACGCAGTCAACGACGGTAGTGGTTTTGTCATCGCCCGTTCCCTCGATATTCTGCCCGGACACATCGAAAAAGTTCTCGGCGTTACCGAAGATTGGGCTCAGAAATATCCTCAAACCCACGTCGCCCTCGTCAAAGCGCTTTTGGAAGCCTGCGACTACTGCGATGACCGCCGCAACCGCGAAGAAGTCCTGGGATTGATTTGCCAAGAACAATACATCGGTGCAGACCCCAAAAACATCCGCCCAGGATTCCTCGATCCGTACAACTGCGGCACCGAGGCCGAACCTGAAATGCTCTACAACTTCAACCAGTTCTACGTTGACCAAACCAATTGTCCAGACCGCCTAGAAATGGTGTGGGTGATGGCGCAGATGGCCCGCTGGGGTCTGATTCCGTTCCCGAAAAATTGGGTGGAAGTGGTCGATCGAGTTGTGCGGCCCGATGTCTTCGGTCAAGCAGTGCGCGAGTTGGGTTTGCCGGATATTTCCAAAGTTCGTCGGACGATCGAGCTATTTGACGGGACTGTCTTTAATCTTGACGACCCGATCGACTATCTCCAGAATGTCAAAATCAAGCGTGGCCTCCGCATTGAAGAAATCTTAATTGAACAAATAGGCAGTCAGTGTTCTATCAAAATCCCTGCATAACCAGCAAATAGGAAGAGGAAATGAGGAGCGAGGAATCAGGAAACAAGACTCCACATTTTCCAATTTCTAACTCCCAAATTCCCAATTTTAAATCCAAAATTCTCATGTCTAATCCGCAAACCCACAAGCCAACTCCTGAAAATATGCAAACCCTAAAAAATCTCCAAAATACTAAGATTCAGACGGAAAAACCAGGTTTTTTAACGATCAAAAACGTATCGAAAGTCTACAATAATCAGAAAGAACCTGATAAACCTTTTGTCATTCTCGACGGTGTAAACCTGACTGTTAATGAAGGCGAATTTATTTGTTTGATAGGTCACTCAGGCTGCGGCAAATCAACTTTGCTG
>JBBSNU010000257.1:0-7152 GCA_038260455.1 Chroococcales cyanobacterium
CTCTATATCAGCGTTGGTTTCAAGACTTCAACAAAATCAACCCCAAAGTACAAATTAACTATCAATCAGTAGGCAGCGGCGCCGGAGTCGAACAATTTACCAAAGGCACAGTAGACTTTGGGGCCAGCGACACCGGCATGAAAGACGACGAAATAGCCAAAGTTCCAGCAGACAAAGGCGTGATTTTGCTACCCATGACAGCCGGCAGCATCGTCATCGGCTACAACCTGCCAGACGTACCCGAACTCAAACTGCCCAGAGACGTTTACACAGAAATCTTCCAAGGTAAAATTACCAAGTGGAACGACCCCAAAATTGCAGCAGCCAATCCGGGTGTTACATTGCCAGACCAAAACATCACCGTCGTCCACCGTTCCGACGGTAGCGGCACAACCGCCATTTTCACCAAACACCTCAGTGCCATCAGCCCCGACTGGAAAGCGGCAGTAGGCGACGGCAAAACAATACAGTGGCCCGTAGGCGTAGGCGCAAAAGGCAACGAAGGCGTCACCAGCCAACTCCTGCAAACCGCAGGCAGCATCGGCTACATCGAATACGGCTACGCCAAAAACAACAACGTCAAATTTGCATCTTTGCAAAACAAAGCAGGCACATTTGTAGTACCTACCGACGATTCAGCTTCTAAAGCTCTAGCAACAGTGCCCCTGCCCGAAAACCTGCGAGTATTTATCGAAGACCCCGAAGGCGCTGAATCCTATCCAATTGTCACCTACACTTGGATGCTCGTTCCCAAAAAAGTTGCAGACCCCAACAAAGCCAAAGTCATCGAGGCAATGGTTGAATACGGCTTAACCGAAGGTCAAAAAGTTAGTGCAGAATTGGGTTACGTTCCTCTGCCCCAAAACGTCAGAGAAAAAGTAGCAGCGGCCGCTGACGGCATCAGCCCCGACTACAAGATTGAGGTTGCCAAATAGTAATTGTTGATTGTTGACTGTTGACTGTTGACTGTTGACTGTTTTCAGAGGGAAAAAAGCCCTTTGGCTTGGCAAGCGGGTAAAAAAAAGGAAGAAAGAAGAGAGATATTTCTGTAGGGGTGGGTTCACCAACAATAATTGCCTAAAACCCACAATCTTGTAAACCCACCCCCACCCAACTTCGATATCTTTCGGTGCATCTATTTATGTAGATACCGTAGGGTGCGTCGCCACCAACAATCTACCGGGAAAGCTCGAAAATCTGCTGGCAGCGACGCACCCTACAAGGGGCAGGTTTTACTTGTGGAACAGGCGGGACGCCTGTGTATTTTGATTCCTTCTAGCGCCAGTGCATTTCTCCAGTTGCTTCTAGCTTTTTGGCAAAAATGCAATTTTTCCTTACTGTTTTTTTGGATTTTTGTATATGGTTTCAGATAGTAACACCGCTCAATCAGAGAAACGTTCCCGCTCTCCGATAGAAAAGTCATTAGACCAAGGCTTTATCTGGCTGACTCGGATTTTGGGAATCGGAATTGGCGTAATTTTGCTGGTAATCGCGCTTACCGTTGCTTTCAGAGCTTTACCAGCGATTCAGCAGTACGGTTTGGGATTTCTGTTTAGCAGTGATTGGAATCCGGTTAAAGAAGAGTACGGTGCGCTACCGATGATTTACGGGACGATCGTCAGTTCGGCGATCGCGCTCCTAATTGCAGTACCATTAGGAGTAGGGACTGCCATCTTTTTGAGCGAAGACTTTTTGCCGCTGCCAGTACGCACAGCTTTAGTTTTTTTAGTAGAACTTTTAGCCGCCATTCCCAGCGTAGTCTACGGTTTGTGGGGAATTGCTGTATTGATTCCCATTATTACCAACATCGGAAAATTTCTCAACGGTAACTTCGGATGGCTGCCGATTTTTAGCACACCGCCAGTTGGGCCGGGAATGTTACCCGCCGGAGTAATTTTGGGAATCATGACTTTGCCGATTATTACTGCTATTTCCCGCGACTCTTTAGCAAGCCTCCCGCCCGAATTGCGACAAGCATCTCTGGGTTTGGGAGCCACTCGCTGGACAACAATATTTAGAGTCCTCGTACCAGCGGCTTTTTCCGGTATTGTCGGCGGAATTATGCTCGGCCTCGGCCGCGCGATGGGAGAAACAATGGCCGCAACGCTGTTAATTGGCAATTCCAATCAGTTAAGTGCTTCTGTGCTAGCTCCTGCAAATACTATTGCTTCTCTGATGGCAAATCAATTTGCCGAAGCTTCGGGATTGCAAGTTGCGGCTCTGATGTACACCGGGCTAATTCTGTTTATTATGACGCTGATTGTCAATGTTTTGGCAGAGTGGATTGTTTCTCAAGTAAGAGCGAAGTACAACTAGAAGTTTGGCACAATTTCCTACATAGTTTTAGTTTATGTCAAAGAGCGTCTCGGATGAGAATCCTTTTGAATCGAAAACAGGCAGTTTGAAAAAAGTTAAAAACAGCCCGCAAGCGCTGTTTGGTATGGCGATGACTGTACTGGCAGGAGCTGGTCTGGCCATCACTCTGCTGCCTTTGTTTGCAGTGCTTTACTACGTGACCGTACAAGGTTTTAATCGCCTAAATTTAGACTTGTTTACCAAGCTGCCGCCCGCGCCGGGACTGTCGGGAGGCGGTATCGCTAATGCCATTGTCGGTACATTAATGACCGTAGGAATAGCTTCTCTAATTGCTGTGCCTTTTGGTGTATTAGCCGCCGTTTATTTGTCGGAGTTCAGCAGCGGCAATATCGCTCGTTGGGTGCGCTTTGCAACTAATGTGCTCAGCGGCGTTCCTTCGATTATTGCAGGGGTATTTGCCTACGGTTTGTTCGTGGTAAATATGGGAGGTTTTTCGGCAATTGCAGGGGGCGCGGCGCTGGCTGTGCTGATGTTGCCGACGATTGTGCGGACTACTGACGAAGCCTTACAAATTGTCCCGCAAGATATCAGATGGGCGTCGGTGGGCGTGGGTGCTTCTAATTATCAAACGGTGTTGCAGGTGGTTTTGCCTGCGGCAATTCCTGCTATTTTAACTGGTGTGACGCTGGCAATTGCTCGTGCTGCTGGAGAAACTGCTCCTTTGATTTTCACGGCGCTGAATTCGCCTTTTTGGCCTGCTGGATTTGATAAGCCAACTCCGAGTCTTTCGGTTTTGGTGTACAACTTTGCAACGGTTCCTTTTAAGGCACAAAAAGAGTTGGCTTGGGCGGCATCTTTGATTTTGGTGTTGATGGTTTTGCTGACGAGTATTCTTTCTCGCTGGGCTACTCGCCAAAAAGTATATTGAAGGAAGAAGGAAGAAGGAAGAAGGAAGAAGGAAGAAGGAAGATTTTTCCAATTATGCCACTCTCCGACTCTCCGACTCTCCGACTCTCCCACTCTTCCCTTCCACTTAGGTTGTAAAAATCGATTGGAGTATTAACTGTATGATGGATTTGGACAAGCAAACGGAAACTGTTTTACGGACTGAAAATATCAATATCTTTTACGGCGGTTTTCACGCGGTGAAAAATGTTTCGCTAGAAATTCCTAAAAATCGCATTACTGCTTTGATCGGGCCTTCTGGCTGCGGCAAAAGTACAATTCTCCGATGTTTTAACCGCTTGAACGATTTAGTTAACGGTTTTCGTTTAGAGGGTAGAATTCATTACCAAGGTCAAAATCTTTACGATCCTGATATTGATGCTGTGGAGGTGCGCCGCAAGATTGGGATGGTGTTTCAAAAGCCGAATCCTTTCCCGAAGTCAATTTATGACAATATTGCTTACGGTGCGAGGGTGAATAATTACAAGGGAGATATGGATGAGTTGGTGGAAAAGTCGCTCAAACAAGCTTATTTGTGGGATGAGGTGAAGGATAAGCTGAAGCAAAGCGGTTTTTCTCTTTCGGGCGGCCAGCAGCAGCGTTTGTGTATTGCTAGGGCGATCGCGATTAATCCTGATGTAATCTTAATGGATGAACCTTGCGCTTCTCTTGACCCGATTTCGACGATTAAGATTGAGGAGTTGATGCGGGAACTCAAGGAGAAGTATACTATCGTGATTGTGACTCACAATATGCAGCAGGCTTCTCGGGTTTCTGACCTTACTGCTTTTTTCAATGCTAAACTTTCTGACGATGGGAAGCGGTTTGGCTATCTTGTGGAGTGTGACAAAACTGAGGTGATTTTCCAAAGTCCGAAGGAAGAGTCTACTTTGGATTATGTCAGCGGCCGTTTTGGTTGAGTTGCGGGAGTCGGCGATAGTATTTGTAGGGTGCGTCGCCATTGTTAATTCCTAAATTATATCGAAAATCTTATGGCGACGCACCTGAGTATTTGTAGGGTGCGTCGCCATTCTTAATCTCTCAATTCTATCCAAAATCTCATGGCGACGCACTTTATATTATTTCCACAAATTATTGCTACGACATTTTTTTTGTTTTGTTTACAATAGTTGTTGAAGGGTGCAGGTGCGTCGCTATGAGATTTTCGATTTTTATTCAGAGATTTTTAATGGCGACACACCCTACGGCTTGCATTCCTCACTACAAACCGTTTTTATTACGGGTACTTGACCGGACATAATATAACTCAAGAATCCCGATTTCTCAAAGAAACCGGGATTCTGGGTTTTATGATTAAAAGCTCGATCGTACTTTTTGCAGATACAAGCCACTGATTTTTTTGAAGAAATGCTCGAAGAGTTCACATATTCTTCATCCAATGCTTTAACAGGTTTTCTTTTACCATGTTTTGCCGCATAACTTCAAGCAAGTATTCCTGAGCTTGGTCTTGGCTTAACCTTTTGACTTCTTCGCGCAGCACTTGAAGTTTGAACTGCTGTTCCATGCTGAGGCTGGTTGTAGGCATATCCATAAATCGCTCCTCCAGTTTGCTGAGATTGATGCGAAATTGATCGGAATGACGTTTCGCAGGATTTGTTGTGTCTCCTACATTGTAAACTATCATAACATTCACTTGACAATATGTCCAAAGTACACATTTTGAGACTAATTTGTGTAGCAAAAGTACATCTAAGTGGGGGGAGCCTTATCATAAAAAAGCGTAAAAACCGGAAAGCCTAAGCCAAAGGAGCTAGTTTGTATGGATGCAATGGAGTTTTTTCATAGTAGTGCTGGAGAATGGCGATCGCAGCGCAGCACTCACCACCTCGCTTTCCGTCAAGCGGAGATTGGGGATTCAAATATTCAGGTAACGGCGCTAGGTGCGGATGACGCGCGAGTAGCCGAGATTTGCCAGATGCACGAGGTCGATCCGAGTCGGGCTGCTGGGGGAGCGTTTGTGACTTGGCACGGCACTATGGCGTGGGATAAGGATGATGAAAATCATAAGGGCTCTACTGTGTTCGCGATCGTCCCAGATCCTGAGAATCCGCGGCAGGGTTTGATGTTGCGGGAACGCGGCTATGCGGAAATTGTGCCGGTGGCTGGTCGTTTTGAGATGGATGATGAGGATGCGCTGCTGTTGATTACGGAATATGAGACGATGAGTTCGATCGAGCGTTTTTGGTTTGCGACTCCGAACGTGCGGATGCGGACGAGTGCGGTAAAGCGCTTTGGCGGTTTCAGCACTTCGACTTTTTGTACGGAAGTTCGAGTCGAACCAGACTCGGATGCAGCGGCCCCGGCTGCGGAAAATGAGCCGGTTGCTAGCGAGTTTTACTCGGCCCTAGGCTGGTAATTTGTCAGTTTCCAGGCTCGCAAGCTCGTTCCCAGGCAGTGTCTGGGAATGCTCTTGTGGAGGCTCTGCCTCCCGTTTGACGAGGCAGAGCCTCGGTTATCGGCCGTTCCCAGGCAGAGCGTGGGAACGAGCGTTATTCCTGCACTCAGTGGCTTCTTCCCTCTTCCCTCTTCCCTCTTCCTGATGACGTTGGACGTTCGATCGGGGGGACAGCACTAATGACTGATGACTAATGACTAATGACTTCTTCCCTCTTCCTAATGACGTTGGACGTTCGATCAGGGGGACAGCACTAATGACTGATGACTAATGACTAATGACTAATGACTTCTTCCTTCTTCCCTCTTCCTTCTTCCTTCTTCTAAGTCAACAAATGTTACAGATTGTTGCAAAAAATCAGGAAAACCAGATTTAGCTTGCGGGAATCCCCTAATCTGTATGTTGGTTAGTTGTATCCGTTATGCTGGCAGCTCGCGGTATCAACTATTTCTGAAATTTGAGATAACGGAGATTATAACGTGGCGCTTCCTTTGTTAAATTACGCCCCTAAGAGCCAAAATCAGCGCGTTGCTGGTTATGAAATAGGGGGCGACGAGCAGCCGAGAGTTTTCACAACTGAAAACGTGCTCTCGTCGGGAGACATGGAAAATTTGATTTGGGCTGCATATCGCCAGATTTACAGCGAACACCAAATCCTCAAGAGCAACCGCCAAAAGTTTTTGGAGTCGCAACTAAAGTTCGGCCAGATTACGGTGCGGGATTTTATTCGCGGTTTGGCGACTTCGGCTCCTTTCTTGGAGCGGAATTACCAAACTAACAGCAACTACCGATTTGTGGAAATGTGCGTGCAGCGCGTTTTGGGTCGGGATGTGTACAGCGATCGCGAAAAGATTGCTTGGTCGATCGTAGTAGCCACTAAGGGGCCTCAAGGCTTTATTGACGAGTTGGTCAATAGCGATGAGTACCTGGGCAAGTTTGGCTACGATACAGTACCTTACCAACAGCGCCGAATTTTGCCTCAGCGAGTTGTAGGAGAAGTACCTTTCAATTTGAAAACGCCTCGCTACGGTGAGTACCACCGCTCACAGCTTGGCTTCCCGCAAATCATCTGGCAAACGACTGTTCGCCGTTTTGTTCCTCAAGAGCAACAAGCGAAGGCTGGCGATCCGTCGAACTATTTGAATATGGCTCGCAATATGCCTAAGCCTGCTACTGCGCCGCAGCGCGTGCCTCTGGCTAATATCAATATTGCGACGATGGTTCCTCGCCGCTAATTGATGCTGCTTGGTGCTATTGTTTGTGTCGGGCGATCGACTGAATCTATCAGATTTTAGTCTGAGAGAGTTTTGAGTCTTGAGTTTTGAGGTTTGAGTTTTTTTACTAAACTTGGAATCCAAAACTCAGGACTCTTGATTTTTTGAAGGAAGAAGGAAGAAGGAAGAAGGAAGAAGGAAGAAGGAAGAAGGAAGAAGGAAGAAGGAAGAAGGAAGAAGGAAGAAGGAAGAAGGAAGAAG
>JBBSNU010000258.1:0-7118 GCA_038260455.1 Chroococcales cyanobacterium
ATTGACTTCGATTCCTCTGTATCAATCTTACAATCAACTTAGCGAAGAAATCTCTCGCAAGCAGCAAGAAAATCAACTGCGTAATAACGCTACAGAAATCTGGCAAAAAAACTTTGGTAACTTTGCTGATGGCAAAGTGCGATCGTACATCAGTCAACTTTCGTTTCGAGAACAAAAGAGTAAATTGGTTGCTCAACTTCAGGTGGTTACTAGCAAGGTTTACACGGAAGCGGAACGAGAGCAATACAAGCAATTGCTGTCAGCGAAGCTCGGGAGGCCGTTGGAGTCAATTGCTCTGAATCTGATTCAAATTCCTATAGCTTCTAGCGAGCTGTTAGCAACAAAGGTTTCTGAAACAACAATCAAGCCGGAGCCTCCTCCGACGGTTGCGGAGTTGCAATCGAGTTTTTTGAACGCTGTGGAGTCTGCCCTCGATTCCCTGATTTTGCCTCTGCCGGCTCAATTGATGAGTTATCAGGCGATTACTAGCCCCGTGACGCCGTTAAGGATTCAGATTACTTACTTTAGTCCGCGGGAGCTCGATCGCGACGGACAAGCGCTGCTGGTGGAGGGTATCCGCAGTCAATTAAATTACCCGACAGCGCAGGTTAATTTCAATCGGATTGTCCCGGTGGCTGCAACGGTTACTTTTGCGTTAAATCAAGCTCAAATTGGGGCAAATCAAGTTCAATTGCTCGATCGACTGGGTAAGATGGTACAGCAAAATCCTAAATTGCAGATTGAAATGAGTTCCGGTCAAGCGCCTTCTGAAGTTGGAGCGCCGGCGATCGGGCGATCGGTGGCGGTTCGCAATTATTTGCAAACAAAATGGCAAATTAAGCCCGATCGCTATATTACTAAAACTGGAACAGCAACTCAACCAATTGTCCAGTTGAAAACAGTTCTCAAAAAACCGCCCCCAAATTCCTCACCTTCTGTTCAGCAGGATGCAGTTGAAGGAGAATTGACACCCTGACTGTTTTTAACGCTGGTATCCTAAAAGCAGGTATCTGTTTTTTGGCCGATCAAACGTCTATGCAATCCGATAATTACAAATAGGAAATTTTTAAAATGATAGAAACGAGTCTACAAGAAGTGGCGATCGAAGACAATCTGAAGCAATTTTTACTGGTACTTTCAGTTTCTTTGAGTGTGGCAACTCTGCCACAAATTATTAGTTGGTTGCGCCGAATTCCCTATACGCTGCTGCTAGTAATTGTAGGAGCTGGGCTAGCTTTGGTCGATGTGCGGTTGGTGAATCTTTCGCCTGAGTTGATTCTGTTGATTTTTCTGCCGCCGCTGCTGTTTGAAGCTGCTTGGAATTTGAAGTGGTCGAGTTTGAAACAGGATTTAATTCCTATTTGTCTTTATGCTGTTTTCGGTGTGCTGATTTCCATTGTGGGTGTGGCAATTGGTTTGAATCAATTTGCAGGTCTTTCTTTGGGAACTGCGCTGATGATTGGGGCTACGCTTTCGGCTACCGATCCGGTTTCGGTGACGGCTTTGTTTCGGGAGTTGGGGGTTGAGAAACGTCTCAGCACTTTGATGGAAGGCGAAAGTTTGTTTAATGACGGAATGGCGGTTGTGGCGTTTGGATTTCTGGCTGCTTTTGCTCAGGGAACTGCTAATTTATCGCCAGGGCCGATTTTGCTGGAGTTGATAACGGTTGTGGGGATTGGGCTGGGGGTTGGCGGGATGATCGGGTTTGCGATTTCTTATCTGACGCAGCGGTTCGATTTGCCTCTGGTGGAGCAGTCTCTGACGTTGGTTTCGGCCTACGGTACTTATTTGATTGCGGAGGATTTGGGCGGATCGGGGGTGATTGGGGTGGTAACGACGGGGCTAATTTTGGGCAATTTTGGTTCTCGCATTGGGATGAATCCTCGCACTCGGATTATTGTGACTGAGTTTTGGGAATTTTTAGCTTTTTTTGTGAATTCGATTGTGTTTTTGCTGATTGGCGATCAGATTCGGTTTGGGAGTTTGGGCGAAAATTTGGATGCGATCGCGGTGACGATTGTGGCGGTGATTGTAACGCGGGCGATCGCCGTTTACGGGCTGGGAAGTCTCAGCAACCGTTTTGCGCGATCGTCCATTACCCTGCCGGAGCAAACGGTGCTGTGGTGGGGAGGGCTGCGGGGTGCGGTGTCGGTGGCTTTGGCTTTGAGCGTACCTGAAGGTTGGCCTGGCCGGGAAGTGGTGATTGCGACGGTTTTTGGGACGGTGCTGTTTACTTTACTGGTGCAGGGATTGACTATTCAGCCTGTTCTGGAAAAACTGGATCTGCTGGGGGATGGGCCGATGCGCGGGGAGTATTTGGAGGCGATCGCGCGTCGGGCGGCTTTGGGTAGGGTGTTGCAACGGTTGGGTGAGATGGAGGAACAGCCGGGGGTCGATCGGGAGTTTTATGAGTATCAAGAATCGCTGGTTAAGGGGGAGTTAATGAGGATTGAGGCGGAGGTCGATCGGCTTCAAGATGAATATCCCGATCTCAGCACGTTTATTGCTGAGCAAGTTCGAGCGGAGTTGCTGGCGATCGAGGCTGACACCTATGCTGAGTTTGTGCGATCGGGTCGCTTAAATCAAGAACTGTCTCTCTTTTTGGGAGTTGAGAATATGTCGGAGTAATTATAGAGTGCGACGGTTTTTTCTATATCTTGGAGACTTCCCAAATGCCGGCCCGGACTAGATATCAAACTAATACTTAAACATTTCCAGCCGGTTCGATCGTTCGGACTTCAGTCCGCATCAATCAGGTTCGATCGTTCGGACTTCAGTCCGCATCAGGTTCGATCGTTCGGACTTCAGTCCTTTCCAGCATTGTCTAATACCATTTTTTTAAAGATTTGCTATTGATGAAGTCCTAGCCCCCCCGCGAGTTCGGGGGGGTGGGGGGGTAATATCTAGCGCTACTTTATGAAATTGGTATAACAGTGTTAAGGGAACTGAACGGGTAACTCAATCAGTTCAAGCCGTTATAATTCAAAAAGAATCTGAGTATCAAGTACCAAAGTGCCCGGGCTGGGTATTCCTCAAGCACTGCCGCACCGTTAATCCTTCTGATGGTTGCACTTATTGGGCTTTGTCATTAATATCCAGTTTGCAATTCCCTTAGACCTCTCCAATGATTCTTGTAGAACGGGCATCCTGCTTGTTCAAAAACTTGCTTTGCGGTGAGGTCTATTAGAGGCGTAGCGATCGCGGAATATCAGGAGTGAAGCATTGAAATCGGTAAAATATGTTAAATCGTCGGCAATTTTCATCTGTTCGTTACCCAATACTGGGAATCATCACAGCCCTGGCGCTGACCTTAATTTTGCTAGCCGGCCCCGTTCAAGCCGCTCGGACGGCGACATCTATTGTGGTAGATGGTCGTCCGCTTTTTAGCGTCAGCGATGCTGACTCATTAACAGCCGCCGAACGGGCCGATTTGCTCAATTTACGACTCAAACAAATTGAGCAATCTCAAGAAACAGTTGAAGTCACAACAGAAGTTCGCAATCAATACCCCACCATTCTGATTAATGGCAAATACTTGCTGACAGTCACTCAATCCGATCTGCAAGAAACTCGCACGCCCACTGAACAAGCTAATCTTTGGGCTCAACAACTCCGTCTAGCTTTGCAGCAAGCTCAAGAAGAAAGAAGCGCCGGATTTATCAAAAATATGCTGCTGCTGACAGCGGCGACTGTAGTGCTGGCGATCGCCCTCCACAAAGGATTGGGATGGCTGTGGCGATCGGCAAAACAAGCAATTATCCAGCGATTTGTAGACCCATCAACAGCAGAAGCTGCGGTTGCTGACTCCCCCAAATCTTTGAACTTATTATTTATCTTGACTTTGGTTGCAGCTAGGACTGGGCTTTGGATTGCCACCGTCCTTTACATTACCAATTTGTTTCCAATAAGTCGGAGTTGGAGTTACACTCTGACCAGCGGTTTAATAACCAGTTTCATTTCTCGATCGCTCTCTGTAGGGCGCAACAATTACTCAGTCACAGATCTGCTGTTTTTAGCTGCTCTCATCCTAGGATGGGTCGCCCTGAGCGGTACTATTTCAAATTTCTTTAAACTGCGAATTTTGCAAGTCACCCGCATCAGTCGAGGCAGTCAAGAAGCTGTTGCTGTGATTGCCAAATACTTGCTGATTGTTCTGGGAACGATCGTTCTGGTGCAAGTATGGGGAATCGATCTGAGTTCTCTAACAATAATCTTTAGTGCGTTAGGAGTTGGTATCGGTTTTGGGTTGCAAGACATCGCTAAAAACTTTGGTAGCGGTCTGATTTTGCTCTTTGAACGTCCGATTCGGGTAGGCGATTTTGTGAGTGTAGGTAGCATTGAAGGCACTGTTGTCCGTATTGGCGCTCGCAGTACAGTGCTTCGCAACCTCGATCAAGTTTCGATTATTTTGCCCAATTCCCGTTTCTTAGAGGATGAGGTAACTAACTGGAACTACGAGAATGCTGTTTCGCGGATCAGAATTCCGGTTGGTGTTGCCTACGGCTGTGATATCAGCGCAGTTAAGGCTGCACTACTCAAAGCTCCGAAGGGGCATTCTGATGTATTGCATACTCCAGAACCGATTGTTTTTTTCTTGGGTTTTGGTGATAGTTCCTTGAATTTTGAACTCCGGGTGTGGATTGCTGAACCAATGGCACAGTATCGCGTCAAAAGTGATTTATTTTTCCGTATTGAAGAACTGTTTCGAGA
The DNA here is from genome assembly GCA_038260455.1 of Chroococcales cyanobacterium. Lineage (GTDB taxonomy): Bacteria > Cyanobacteriota > Cyanobacteriia > Cyanobacteriales > Microcoleaceae > Microcoleus. Next base: position 4,711 of record JBBSNU010000258.1, read on the forward strand.
GCGTGAAATCGAAATTCCGTTTCCTCAACGGGATCTGCACGTCCGCTCTGGGAGCATCCCTTTGGCTTTATCACCGCAACTAGAGGCAACCTTACGAAACACTTTACTCAAGTCGGAAAATAACTCGATCGCCCCTAAATAACTTGAGCTAAATTCTTTCTTCTTTTTTCTTCCTTCTTCCTAATGACTAATGACTAATGACTAATGACTAGGTTCGCGAGTTTTTAAGCTCGCACTAATGACAAATGTCAACTGTCAACTGTTAACTGTCAACTATTTCTTCTAATACAGTTGGTTTGACCATGACAACAACAATTAATGCGCTATTTATGCTCGCACAACTGCCTTTAGATAATGGCGATCGCTTCCTGCAAATTACCCTAATTTTTTTAGCCGGAGGCATAGGAATATTAGCTGGAATGGTAGCGATCCCAACCTTGAAATTAATCTTAACTTGGTTTGCCCCAAACTTATTGACAAAAACTTATATTCGTGTATTGTTTGCCTATAGGAACATAATTGTCATCTTATTAACTCTGTCGGCGATGGAAGTCATGTTAGTTTTAATTCCTCAAACTAAATGGCTAAATTTGATAGAGTTTTGTCTGAGTGCGGGCATCACTTTCTGTGGCGGTTGGCTAGTGTCAAGTTTATTTCGAGACGTTTTTAATACCACAATTTTAGGCGCAACCTTTGAGTCAAACCCTAAAGTAAGAGGCGAGTCTATCTTTTTAATTCGCTATCTGGGAGACTTTGCGATCGGTGTAGCGGTGATTTTAGTTTTTTGCATTAGCCATAATATCAATGTTGTGGCCATACTGGCTAGCTTGGGGGTTGGAGGTATTGCTATTGCCTTTGCTGCTCAGAAGACTTTAGAACAATTTTTAGGAGGAATTGTATTAACTCTCGATCGCCCTTTTCAAGTTGGGGACTATATTGGCTTATCCGATGGGCCTATGGGCAAACAAGGCACTTTTGGACGAGTAGAAAGTATTGGCTTAAGATCGACAAAAATTCGCACATCTGGGAAAGGCACTCTCACGGTTATTCCTAATAATTCCCTGACTCAAGCTACCATCGAGAACTTTACAGGCGCAAAGAAAGTCATGTCTGTAATGATGCTAGAGTTTCCCGAACAGGTATCTGCCGACGAGCAAGCACTAATCCGCAAAACCATCATGGAAAGCACTATGGACATTTTTGGTTTAGACTGGCGCAACACAGAGGTTTCCTTCAGTAACAACCAAGCCCAAATTTCTTTTTTCATTTTGGGTTCTAATGAATTATCTATGGAATTGAGACGGCAATTACTGGATCTGGCTACCCAACAAATCACCAAACAACTCCAAAAACATAATATTTCTTTCACCATTAACCAACCAACGATTTATGTGGATGCTCCAATTCCTATTTAAGCGACCAATGAAGCAGATATTCTTATTTGCGATCGCTTTGTTTCTGGCGACTTTTCCGATGAGTTTTGCTAGAGGTGCTGACGGCCCTCGTTCTCCTATAGTAGTTGATGGCATTCCGCTGTTTTATTTGCAACCTGTCGATCGGTTTTCAGCATTAGATCGTACCCAATTTGCCAATGATTTGCTGGCTGATGCGATCGCTAATGAGAAAGTCATAAATTTCGATGTGCGTAATGACCCTAATTCAAGCGCTACCTCAATTTCCTTAAACAAGAATTATTTGTTGACAGTTACAGCCAACGATGTTTTACCAAACTTTTCTTTGTCTCAACAAGCTAAGCAATGGGAAATTATTCTAGAAAAGGCGGTCGCTAAGGCTAAAAAAGAACGAACTCCACAATACATTTTGCAGAGAAGTTTGTGGGTTTTAATTGGCATAGGAATTATTATACTATTGCGGTTTTTGTTGCTAATTGTCGCCAAAATAGCTAAGTGGGAAACTGGTATTTTTACCAAGGTTTTTTTTGGTTTGTCCTGGTTAGCGATCGTCCTAATGAGTTCGGAATGGTTCCCGGTATTGCGAAGTATTCGCTATCAGATTTTTTCCCCATTTTCTCAGCCCCAGTGGCTAATATTTTTGGGAGCATTAGGAAGCTCTTTTGTATTTAGCCATTACGCTCCAGCCTTACTGAGATTTGCCATCAAAAAGCTAGATATCCACTCAGCAGAAAATATTTATCTGGCAATTATTCAACCCAGCGAGATCCTCGTACAATTTTCAGTCCTCTCTATTTGTATCAGTTGGTCTCTGAACTTACTCGAAACATTAGTACCAGTTGTGTACGGCCTGCTCAAACCGATTGCTAATTTATTTGTAGTTGGCTGTCTGTATTGGTTATCTACAAAAATTACTAGCCGCTACCTGCGTACCTATGGATTCAAGTTTGGGGGGAAATTTAATCCCAGTAGCGATGATGCAATTTTAGTATTTGA
>JBBSNU010000259.1:0-7055 GCA_038260455.1 Chroococcales cyanobacterium
AGCATAAACTTTTTCACCTTCTCGAAAGATGCGGTAGTTTTTTTGCTGCAAAAGTTGTTCTAACGAAGTTAAAGGAACTGTTTCTAACTCCGCACTCAGAGCTAATTTTTCAAACTGCTTTGGTTCTTCATAAAATTTCCAGCGGCGGGCGGCTTTTAGCGCCGGAAATTGTCTGGTAAAAGTGCAAGCCGTCAAACTACTGCCGAACAAAATTAGGATTGACAAAAACCACCAAGTACGGTACACGTGGTCTAATCCTGCAATCAGTACAACTTTCCAAGTTAGAAAGCCGAACAAAGCCGGACTTTCAGGATAGTTGGATTGGTAAAACTCTACCGATTGGCCTTGTTCTATCACTGTGCCAGAAATGCTGAAAAGTGCGATCGCCAGCAACAAAATAATTGCCAGCCGCAAATCTGCCAGCACCGGCAAAATTTCTCGCTTGAAAAACCTTTGAGGCGCAGTCGCCCAGTTTGATAGTTTAGATAGAAATACTTCTTTTGATGTCATAGGATGTTGAAGGAAGAGGGAAGAAGGAAGAGGGAAGAAGGAAGAGGGAAGAAGGAAGAAGGAAGAAGGAAGAGGGAAGAAGGAATAAACTGTTCTTATCTAGCAATTATCAATCAATTCTAAAATCTTTCTTTCTTCTTCCTTCGTGCTCTTAGCGTCTTCGCGGTTCGTCAAAAAAGATAGTTCACCAATTCTGTAATGATTGCTATATCTTTACTCAATAAGGACTAAAGTCCTTACTACAAACCTAACTGCAAACCTTACGCGGGAAGTATGCGGGAAATCAGGGAAAAAACGCCAAATCCTACCAGCAAAACGCCGCTGACAGGCGTAATCCAACTCGACCACCTGCGTAATTCTAACAACTTTTTAATGCTCGCGGTAAAAGTCCCGGCTATAATTAGCGGAGCGACGTAGCCAGCAGCGTAAAACAGCAGCAACACACCACCTAAAACAGTATCTCCCGTTTTGGAAACCCAAGCTAACAGCGTCGCTAAAACCGGCGTGCTGCAGGGAGACGCTACCAAACCAAAAGTTAAGCCCAATAAGTACGATCGCACGCCAGCCGGCAAATTTTTCGGCACCCAGCCCGCAGCGTCAAAAGACGGCATTTGCAAGGGTAAAGCTTCGAGTAAATTCAGCCCCATTAAAATAGCGATGATGCTGACAACGATCGGCAAACCAAGACCAATTTTGCCATAAATTTGGCCGGCAAATGATGCTACAATGCCTAAACCGGCAAGGGTTGTCGCCAAACCCAAGGAAAACCATGCCGACTGGGCGGCGGCTTGGAGGCGGCTTTTTGCTTCGTATCCGCCGATGTAGCCGATCGTGATCGGCAACATGGAAAGCATACAGGGCGTTAAGCTCGTTAGCAACCCTGCCAGAAAGATGACTCCGACGCTGACTAAACTTAGATGTGTCAGTTGAGTGTTGACTAAATTATTAGCAAATTGTGCGAGTTCGTAAAGTAGGGTTTCCAAGGTTTCCATCAGTCTATTTTAGATTTTAGATTTTAGATTTTAGATTTTAGATTGACTCCAGTGTCGGTTTTAGGTTTTCAATTTGAGATTTTAGAGTAATCTGAGAGGTTAAACTCAACATCTAGTTTTTTAGATTTCCGGTGAGTTCAGACGGGCGTGCTGTTCTGGCTCTGTTAAAAATTGTAACAGATGCGCGCAGCTTCGGTCTGAAATTTGAGAGAGATTTTAGGGATATTGGCTGGTTGGGAGTTGAAAGGTCGATCGCACCCTGCTTTTAACGGAATCTTGACACCATCCTCAACCAGCTTTTAGGAAATTTTGTTGACTGGTTCAGAAAATTAATACATTGTGGAACAGGCCGGAAAGCCTGAGAAAAGCTATCACTTGTGAAACAGGCATTTTACCTGTTAGTGCTAGTTTTGGAGATAATTAAAAGCGAGTTTACTTTAAATTAAAGCCAACTTCTTCATTAATAGATCCGTCTGGCATTATTGCCCCTGCCAGCACCGCACCTCTGAGATTTGCTTTCGTTAAAATAGCGCCTTCTAAATTAGCATTGCTCAGATTTGTGACTTGTTTGGAACCTCTAAAATAAAAGCTGTGTAAGTCAGCACCGGTCAAGTTTGTATCTGCCAAATTAGCATATTGCAAATCAGCACCGTGCAGCGTCACAGCAGTTAAATTAGCTTCTGTGAGATTGCTTCCCCAAAGTCGAGAATCTAACACATTAGCATCTTGTAGATTGGCGCGACTTAAATTTGCCAAGGTCAGATTAGCGTCCCACAATTTGGTGCGGTTTAAATTAGCTTCAGTCAAATTGGCTCGACTGAGATTTGTACCTAAAATATCAGCATTTGCTAAATTGGCAGCGCTGAGATCTGCGCCAGAAAGGTCAGCATTTTTTAAATTAGCACCGGACAAGTTAGCGCCGGACAAATTAGCGCCGCTCAAGTTGGCTTCAGTGAGATTAACTCCCTGCAAATCGACAGCGCTCAAATCGCACTGCTTCCACAAAAAGCTGACGCACCAATTATCTTTTAATAGCTGACTCAAATCCTCGGCACTCGCGGCGATCGCAGGAGGAGTTAAGTAGAGAGTGAACAGGGCGATCGCCAGCACTGTCGCAGCTAAAGTTTTCAACCTCAGAACTCTGTTCATGGACACTAATTTGCGCGATAGATTTTTGATGTACAATCAAAGCATAGCAAATAACCCGCAAGCCTCATCGGTAATATTACTCAAAAATATTAGTAAAATGTCGATCGGGGTTGATCCAGAGACGAACTTATACCATTTTTCTAAAGATATGCTATTGATGAATTCTGAGCCACCCCGAACTCGCGGGGGGGTTGGGGGGGTAATATCTAGCGCTACTTTATGAAATTGGTATTAACTCTGGCCCTGACGGGCGATCGCTAATAATCCGGTTGTTTCACCGATGCTTTGCAGCCAAACAATTTTTTTCATAAAAACCGGGTATAGCAGTTCGAGATCTCATATGAGGTATCGATCGCTCAAATTAGAAAGCTGCGGTATTAGTTTAATTTGGGAATGGGGAATTAGGAATCTATCGTCGCGTAAGGTGCGATATCAGCACCCTACACCTATACATTAAAGTTAGCCGATTCTGAAGGCAGCGTCGCCGACTGGTAAGTCATTCGGACGGGAAATAGTAGAAAAATCCACGGCAAAAACAGCATTTTGAACTGCTGCGGCTGTGGCATTTTGAACATTAGCCAAAGTAGCCCCGCCAAATTGAATTAAAGTGTTGCTTCCAGATTGAGTAAATGCCAGGTTTGATAAACTGGTACCGCCAATGCCAATGCGATCGCCCTGCTGCGATATAAAATCAGTAATTGTATCCGTTTCTCCATCACCTGCGATTAAAACAAAATTATCTGCACCTGCGCCACCAGTGAGAGTGTCGTTGCCTAAATCTCCAATCAAAATATCGTTGCCATCGCCACCAATTAACACGTCATTCCCTTTGCCGCCTCTCAAAAAGTCGTTACCTGCATCGCCATTGATAGTATCGTCGCCGAGATTTCCGTTGATAATATCGTTGCCAACACCTGCACTAATTAAGTCGTTACCTTTGCCGCCTCTAAGAAAGTCGTTGCCTGCTTCGCCGGTGAGAGTATCATTGCCTTGGGTGCCGTTAATGGCATCATCAATCGGCGAACCGATAATGCGATCGTTTCCACTACCGCCGAGCACGCCGCTGGGATTTTGCTGAGAATCTTGCGAAGTGACTTGATAGTTGTTGGGGGCATCAGGCAATCTGAGCGCTCGCAAAGATAGATTTACGAAATTGGTACTATTAATTAAATCGTTAAGGACATTAACATCGCTAATGATGCTAGAAACCCGACTGGGGACGATTCCTCCAACGACTTTTGCGGTAGAAATGCGATCGCCCTGCTGCACCGCATTCACCGTTTCAAAACCTTGAATAACATTGCCAAAAACAGCATAATTGCCATCCAAAAACGGCAAAGTATCCAAAGCAAAATAGAACTGCGAAGACGCGGAATTCAAAGCAGTAGCCCGAGCCATTGCCACAGCCCCGACAGTGTGTGGCAACTGCGGTGTCTGAGTTACAACTTGGTTGTAAACAGGTTGCGCGGCCCCTTGCGGCTTGATTTCCAAGGGAATAAAACGCGGCTGATTAGTATCCGGGTCAACAAAATTACCCGTTCCCAATTGACTTGCTGGAATTGAAGTATCTCTGCTGCGCGGATCGCCTCCTTGCACCACAAAAGGATCTGGCTGGCGCACAACTCGGTGAAACATCACCCCATCGTAGATGCCCCGTTCAACTAAATCAACAAAATTTCCCCCAGTAATCGGGGCATTAGTGCCGTCAACTTCGATCGCAACGGGTTGACCGTTAATTACCTGGACTACTATAGCTTTGCCTGTTAACGGGAGTGCAGCGCTCATAAGTAAATTGTGATTTGAGTGAGTGATCTCTTGATTAATACCAAATCCTGGCTAAATATCCGCTTTATTTCTTAACCTGCCAAGGCTGGTTCCCTCTGTCGAGAAGCGGTTTCCACCGCCGAATCATCAAAGGGTAGCTAACACCGGATTTGGTTTCAGAAGCAATCCGCGAATTGCCCCTACCCATTTAATCAGAAAACTGTAAACTTGTCTTAAGTACAATTCTACTTTTGAATTTATGATTTCCCGCCGCAAGTTTATTAGCACTTTATTGGCAATTTGTCTAGTCTTTCTCAGTTATAATTTTGCCGCCCCGGCCTTTGCCCTCGGCGGCAAGCTGCCGCAGGTGAATCAAGCTGCACCGGATTTTAGTTTGCCGACAAACAGTGGCGGCGGCCAAGTGTCCCTCTCCGATTATCGCGGTAAGTGGCTGGTAGTCTATTTCTATCCCAAAGATTTTACATCTGGTTGTACGATCGAAGCGCGTCGATTCCAGCAAGACTTGCCGAAATACTTGGCAAAAAACACTCAAATTATCGGCATCAGCGCTGATGATGTCAACTCCCACGCAGAATTTTGCGATGCTGAAGGTTTAAAATTTCCGCTGTTAGCTGATACCGACGGCCAAGTCAGCAAAGCTTACGGTTCTTGGATGAGTTTTATCTCAGCGCGGCACAGTTTTATTATTGACCCTGAAGGCACTTTGCGGGAAACTTTTGTCAAGGTTAACCCGGCGATTCACTCGCAAGAAGTGTTTGCGCGTCTGGAGGAATTGCAGGCTGAGGGTTAATATCGCAGTGGATTACACAAAAAAACGGTTCGTAGTGCGGACTTCAGTCCGCCCTCCAGCTCAGGACTCCTGTCCGCAAGCGCGATCCTTACTTATTGGGGGTTGTGCGATCGCACAGGATGTAATGTAATAAGCGCGATCGACCAACCCCAATCAAATAAAATAGTAGTGAAGAATGCAAGTCCTCGGAAAACGCAAAAAACTTGCATTCCGAACGCTATCATGTTTATTTTACCGAAAACAATGGCTAATAACGCCACCATCTGTAAAATAGCTAATCTCAAATCGCCATTTTGCCCTACTCAATGAGAATTAAAATTGCTATTGACTGCAACAGGATCGGAAGAAGATTCAGATTCTAACTGATTCTTCCTTTTGCTAGAAAAACGGCGTTCCGGGTCAATTCCCTCAAAAGTTGGCGGCAACCAAACTCGGACTACCAACAACACTCCCAAAACCAGCAAAAATGCTCCTGTTGATAATATTTGAACCCAAGGAGTTTCCAGCACTCCCCGCACGATTACTTCTCGCAAAACTGATACAATACAAACTTCCACGGCCACACCAATCGAAACGCGCTGCTCTTGCAAATAAATAATTAGCAGCCGAAATAATTCCACTAAAACTAATAGAAATAGAATATCTGCCGTCACTTGCTGGAAATTCAAAGGAGGTAACAGCGAGAAAAACATTTCTCGCAGTTCAATGACCATAAAGCTGAACAAACCAATACACAAAGAAATTACAATTAAATCTTGAATTGTTTCGAGAATGCTGACTATTAGTTTCAGATTCAACCACTGCGGGGGGTTACTTGTATGGTTAAGTGAACGATTTTCCATTGACATCTCCTGCAATCTGTTTGACCTGCTTACAGCTTAAGTTAAATAAAGTCACTCTTTGACAAAAAATAGGTTTAATTTATTTATAACCATTATCATACTTCCCTGTGTTGACCATTTCCGCCCCCAAACTTTTATTTATCGCGCAAGTGGGTTGACATTTTGGCAATGTTTGTGCTAGCTAGCCCATAGTATTAGTAGATTTGGTGAAAACCAGAATTCAAAATTCAAAAATGCTGCAACTGAGATAAAATATAAAAATTGTAAAGAATTTTTTACGACAGCTTGATCAACTCAAGCTAGGAACTTTAGGCTCGAATCAACGAAAAGCCGGAAAGTCAACCGAAAAACAACAGCCACCTAGAGAGGATTGAACACAATGGCATTTACACTCGCACCATTACCCTTCGCCGCTGATGCCTTAGAGTCAGATCATATGTCGGCTAACACGTTTTCGTTTCACCACGATAAGCACCACGCTGCTTACGTGACCAATCTCAACAAAATGATTGAAGGCACGGAACTTGCCAGCAAATCCCTGGAAGAAATTGTGATGGCATCTGCTAAAGACCCATCCAAATCTGGCATTTTCAACAATGCAGGTCAAGTTTGGAACCACAATTTCTTTTGGAAGTCGCTCAAGCCCGATGGTGGCGGCACTCCGACAAAAGCTTTAGCTGAGAAAATCAACGCTGACTTTGGCAGCTTCGACAAATTCAAAGAAGAATTCAAGACTGCTGCGACAACTCAGTTCGGCAGTGGCTGGGCTTGGCTGGTTTTGGACAACGGTACTTTGAAAGTTACCAAAACTGCGAACGCTGACACTCCGGTAGTACACGGCCAAACTCCTTTGCTGACTTTGGATGTGTGGGAACACGCTTATTATTTGGATTTCCAAAACCGCCGTCCCGACTACATTACTAATTTCTTGGATAATTTGGCTAACTGGGATTTCGCAGCAGCAAATTTGGCTGCGGCTTAGTAGCA
>JBBSNU010000260.1:0-7031 GCA_038260455.1 Chroococcales cyanobacterium
AACAATCGCCTCAAAGTGATTAAGCGTCAAGCCTATGGATTTGTTAATTTCGACAATTTTCGAGCTCGACTATTAGCTTGCTTTTCTAATTAGTTTTTATTATCACCTCAAACCCAGAAGACCCCCTCTTCCTTCTTCCCTCTTCCTTCTTCCCTCTTCCTTCTTCCCTCGTAATTGCTCAACCCCCTTGACAAGAAGACGAGAAAGACATTAGATAAAGGAATGGAAAAACTACCAGACTTAAAGCAACTATCGAACGAGGCAAAAGAAGCCTTGATAGTAGAGTTATGGCAAGAAATCCCAAAACTCAGCGCAACATTAGCCACCTATCAACCTTGCACCAGACCCATCTCCCACCAAAACTAGCAAAAATTCCAGCACTCCGCCATCAAAAGGATTCAAGCCCAACATTAAGCAGGAGAAAATTGAAGGAATAAAAAGACAAAGAAGTTTAGGAAGGGCAGGAGGAGGAAGACAGCTACATCCCCATCCCGACCAAACAATCATCGCCCAAGTCAAAAGTTGCCCGCAGTGTGGAGAGAAAGTCATCGCCACCGCCCAAAAATTGCAATCCGTCTACGAAAAAATCGAACTACCCCCAATTGGCCCAATCATCACCCGAATAGAACGTTATGGTGGTCAGTGTGCCTGCTGTCAGGCTGAGTATGTTGCCCCGCGATCCATTGGGAATGGAACCAGGTTCACCGTTTGGCAGTTCAATTCAAAGCTCGCGTCACATATCTGGGTTACACTCATGCCATCAGCTACGAACGGCTGTCGTCGATACTTGCGTCCGTTTTTGGACTCAAGATATCCGAAGGAGCAATCGCTAACCTGTTGGCAAAAGTTAAAACCAGTTTAGACGCTCAAGTAAGTCAAATACTGCAACGGTTGCGGCGGGCAAAATTAATTTGCTCAGACGAAACCAGTGCGAGAGTGAACGGACAAAACCAGTGGGAGTGGGTGTTTCAGAACCAGGATGTTTGTTTGCACGTCATCCGCCCCAGCGCCCGCCAGTGGAGTAATTAACGAAGTTCTAGGAGAACATCGTCCCGATATCTGGGTGTCAGATTTATTTAGTGCTCAAAAAAATCACCCAGCGCCACAATGGCAAGTGTGCGAGTGCTCATCAACTGCGCGATTGCTATGCGATTGACGCCTTTGTCAGGATTTTTGCCCCAGCGATGAAGAGGTTATTATTAAGGGCTTTTATCATCCATCGAAGACGATCAAAAATCGACGATATCAGACTCAATCGATATCGAGAAAATTTACAGGAAAGATTAACCGGGATTTTGAATTTAGCGCGCGCGCGATCCAGATGGTATCCGGTTACGAAAACGCTCTGGTGGGCTGATTGACAATTTATTTCTATTTCTGGAAGATGCAGCAATTCCACCGACGAATAATTCGAGTGAACAGGCGATTAGGATGAGCGTGATATTTCGCCGTGTGACTAATGGCTTCGGTTCGGAATGGGGCCGAGATTTGTTTGCTGCCGTTCGTTCAGTTGTTAATACTGGTAAGCGTCAGGGTTTGACTGCTTATCAGGCTATTCAACAAGCTCTCTCTACTGATGGCTCCCTTTTTTACCCTAGTTGAGCAATTACAAATATTCTTCCTTCTTTCTTCTTCCTTCTTCCTTCTTCCCTCTTCCCTCTTCCTTCAACTATGAATCCAGAACCTGAAATTCGCCGCCTGTTAGATGTGATGCCCGCTTCCGGTCGCATGACGTGTAAAATTATTAATAAGCCTCAACAATCGACGGTGATTGATTGCGATTTTCCTTTGCCTTGGAATCAATCTCGACCGATTTATATTAATTTTGATTTGTGGAGGCTGCTATCTAAGCCGCAGCGGGATTTGCTGCTATTGCGAAATGTGAGTTTTTTGGGCAATTTCAAGTGGTTTAAAGCGGATATTTATCAAGGTGCTGCTCTGGCGGGAATTGTCGGGACTGTTGTAGAGTTGTTGCAGGGAGATGCGATCGGAATTGCGATCGCCGGTGGGTTGACGGGACTGGCGATGACTCGAATTTGGCGCGACAACCGCAGTTCGCAAGTAGAGTTAGATGCTGACGAAACGGCGATTAAAGTGGCTCTAAGGCGCGGTTACAGCGAAGCCTATGCCGCCGGACATCTGCTGTCTGCTATTGAAGCTGTGGCGCAAATTGAAGGGCGCAGTTTGGATTTTAATGAGTTGATTCGGTGTCAGAATTTAAGGGCGATATCGGGTATTTCGGCGGTGGGCGTGCCCGATCGTGTCAGGCAAGATTGAAAAAATTTGGGGATCATCAATAACTAATGACTAATGACTAATGACCACCCTTCGACTTCGCTCAGGGCAAGATGACTAATGACCAACAACCAACAACCAATAACCAACAACCAATAACCAATAACCAATAACCAATAACCAATGACTACCACTGCGGATCGGAAGCCATCAACGCAGTTGCAGCCTCGCTCGGTAAAGGCTTAGCAAAAAAATAACCTTGACCGTATTCGCAGCCGATCGCCCTTAACCGAGCTAATTGTGCCGCCGTCTCCACACCCTCAGCAATCACATCCATCCCCAAAGCGTGAGCCAGGGCGACAATCGTCCGCACGATCGCCACATTTTCCCCCTCGCTTTCGATCTCCATCAGCCCCACAAACGACTTATCAACCTTCAAAGTATCCGTAGGAAACCGACTCAAATAACTCAACGACGAATAACCAGTGCCAAAATCATCAATTCCCAACTTGACATTAAGCGCTTTCATCTCCTTTAAAACCGCGATCGCCGACTCCACATCATCCATCACCACACTCTCAGTAATCTCCAACTTCAAACTCTGGGCACTCAAACCCGTTGTTCCCAAAATAGCCCGAATCCGATCGATCAAATCCGGCTGAGCAAACTGCTTCCCAGATAAATTTACACTCATAATCAAAGGTCGATCGAAATTAAACATTCCCTCCCACAACCGCAACTGCCGGCAAGCCTCCTCCAACACCCACTCGCCCAGCGGCACAATTGCCCCCGTTTCCTCAGCCACCGGAATAAACTTAACCGGCGAAATCAAGCCCCGCTGCGGATGCTGCCAGCGCACCAAAGCCTCAAACCCAATAATCCTGCCGCTGGCCAAAGATACAAACGGCTGGTAGTAAAGCAAAAACTCCCGACGTTTGACAGCCATCCGCAAATCCGTCTCCAACTGCAACCTCTCCAACGCCAAATCGTGCATCGCAGCATTAAACACCTGATACCTTCCCGTTCCCAAAGCCTTAGCACGGTACATCGCCGTGTGAGCGTCCCTGAGCAAGTGTTCCGGCTGTTGCCCGATCGCCGGTGCGGCTTCGCCACCCACCGCAATCCCGATGCTAGCCGTGACAAAAACTTCCTGGCCTCTGAGTTCAAAAGGCACAATTAAAGCTTGGTGAATGCGATCGGCCAAATCCACCGCACTCTCGGCATCAACATTCCTCGCCAAAATTGCAAAATCGTCGCCTCCCACCCGCGCCACAGTATCCGCCATGCTGACACTCGCCTGCAACCGCACCACCACCGCCATCAGCAACTCATCCCCCACCAAATGACCCAAAGAATCATTAATCACCTTAAATCGGTCTAAATCCAAAAAAAGCACCGCAAACAGATAGCTGCGGTGGTGCCTAGTATTGACGATCGCCCGCCCCAAACACTCCACAAACAAATCCCGATTCGGCAAACCAGTCAGAGAATCGTGAAAAGCATCGTAAAGCTTCCTGTAAGCGCTTAACCCCGCACCAGTCACCACCAAACCCACAGCCGGCGACACCAGCGGCACCCACCCACCCTCAGTAAAAATCGCAAAACTAATCCCCAACAGCCCCACCAAAGCCGCACCCACAACCAATCCCGCCCGCAAAGGGTGGTGAATCCGCCAAGCCACAAGCCCGCCCAGCACCGCCCAAGCACCGTTCCACAAAATTTCCGCCCATTCCGGCCACACCCAAAACACCGATCGCCCCTGCAAAACTGCAGTCAATATTTGGCTGAGCATTTGAGCGTGCAGCAACACCCCCGGCATTTTCGGAGTTTGCTTTTTAACCGGGCTGTAGGGCGTGAGAAACACATCTCTGGTACTCGGTGCAGTCGTCCCGATCAGCACAATCTTGTCCTTTACCCAACTCGGATCAATTTCGCCGTTCAATACCTGCAGGATACTGACTTGTCGCGCCACCCCAATAGCAGAACGGTATTTGAGCAGAATTTGGTAGCCTTTAGCATCAAGATTTGCATAGCCACCGCTGTCAGATTTTAAAGGCAGAAATTCTGCTTTTCCCCAGTTGATTTGATGGGGATTGACAGGGCTATTTTTCTGCTGCACCCTGTCCTTGAAATACAGCGAAGCCACTTGCAAAGAAAACGAGGAAGCCGTAGTATTGTCCGGTTTCGAGACTGAGAGCAAATTGCGGCGCACCACGCCGTCAGTGTCGAGTAAGAAATCGTTAAAACCCACCCGATCGGGCGGCATCCCCGGAGGCGCAGGCACTCCCTGACTTTCGGAATCCCTCAATTTATAAATCGCCACCACATTCGGCGCCTTCAGCCCGGCCAGCAATTCTTGGTGTCCGGGGGCTTGAGGCAAATCGCGGTACAAGTCCAAACCGATGACTTTTGGCTGGTACTTTTGGAGTTTTGTCAAGGTTTGGGCGATCGCCCCGTCGGAAATCGGAAACCTCCCCAGAGTTTGAATATCCGCCTCAGAAATTCCCACTATCAGCAGCCGCGGATCTGGGCCCGCATCCGGCTGCAAGCGCACCAACGAGTCAAAAGTCCCCAATTCCAAGCTTTGGTACCACCCCAACCGCCGAGCTCCCGTATTCAGCAGCGTTACAGTCGCGCCTGCCAACAAAGCAGGCAAAATCCTGACCCGCCGGCCTTGAGAACTCCGGTTCAGGCCAGTTGCGAGAGACAGTACAGAACAAAGATTTCGAGAAAATTTGGCAGTCACAGCAAACATATACGGGTGCAAATAAAGCGAACCACAAGTTTGTTCTTACAGAATTGAGCTTATTATGATATTGAGTATAATTTTTTCAGAACTTGTGCCGAAACCGAGTTTATTTAAGCTAATTAATCGATTTGGCAAAGTATTTATGGGAGCATCTCACTTTTGCGAAAAAGCAATTTCTTTACAGTGCGAGCGTCCCCGCTCGCGATCTATCCTCGCGAGCGGGGACGATCGCACTATAAAATCAAAACTGAGATGCTCCCGTATTTCTCGGATGGGAAACTGGGTTTCTGAGTATCTGCCGAAAAGTGCCCTCTGGGATTCCTCCATTTCCCCAAGTTTCCACAAGCGTTAAAATTTAGTCGATCGAACTTTCTGGATATTTTAGAGATTATGGCCAATCAACTTCCGATTCCGGTGATTGTTAACGGTGCTGGCGGCAAGATGGGCCGCGAAGTAATTAAGGCGATCGCCAGTGCTAGCGACATGACCTTATTTGGCGCTGTAGACCGCTCTCCTGAGTCCCTCCACGCCGATGCGGGAGAATTAGCCGGGTGCGGCCCGTTAGAAGTTCCCATCACCGACGACTTGCAAGGAATGCTGGCATTAGCGGCTCAGGAAAAGCAGTTAGGGGTGATGGTAGACTTTACGCACCCAAAGTCAGTTTACGAAAACGTGCGATCGGCTATTGCCTACGGTATACGGCCCGTAGTAGGCACTACCGGATTGAGTACCGCACAAATTCAACAGCTAGCGGAATTTGCCGACAAAGCCAGCATAGGTTGTTTGATTGTACCCAATTTCTCGATCGGCATGGTGCTACTGCAACAAGCCGCCGTCACAGCATCTCAATATTTTGAACACGTAGAAATTATCGAACTCCACCACAATCAAAAAGCCGACGCTCCCAGCGGCACAGCCCTCCAAACCGCCCAAATGTTAGCAGAAATGGGGAAAACGTTCAACATAGCCCAAGTAGAAGAAACAGAAAAATTGCCGGGAGCCAGAGGCTCTTTAGCCGACGAAGGAATTCGGATTCACAGCATCCGTTTACCGGGTTTAATTGCCCACCAAGAGGTGATTTTTGGCGGCCCAGGTCAAGTTTATACATTACGACACGATACGAGCGATCGCGCTTGTTATATGCCCGGAGTTTTGTTATCAGTGCGAAAAATCATAGAATTGCGATCGCTCGTTTACGGATTAGAAAAAATCCTGTAATTAATTTATTGTAGGGTGCGTCAGGGCAGAATGTTTTGACAACAAACTAACAACTTTCCCCCTGACGCACCCTACGGTTGATTAGCTAAACAGTTATTGTAGGGTGCGTCAGGGCAGAATGTTTTGACAACAGACTAATAACTTTCCCCCTGACGCACCCTACGGTTGATTAGCTGGTAGCGAGTTATTGTAGGGTGCGTCAGGGCAGAATGTTTTGACAACAGACTAACAACTTTCCCCCTGACGCACCCTACCGTTGATTAGCTAAACAGTTATTGTAGGGTGCGTCAGGGCAGAATGTTTTGACAACAGACTAACAACTTTCCCCCTGACGCACCCTACGGTTGATTAGCTGGTAGCGAGTTATTGTAGGGTGCGTCAGGGCAGAATGTTTTGACAACAAACTAACAACTTTCCCCCTGACGCACCCTACGGTTGATTAGCTGGTAGCGAGTAAATAACCAATAACCAATGCCCAATGCCCAATGCCCAATGCCCAATGCCCAATGCCCAATGCCCAATGCCCAATGCCCAATGCCCAATAACCAATTATGCTAATTCCCCTAACCCAAGAAACCTTCAAAGAACTAATTCCCGCCGTCGCCACGGGAGCACAATACAAATTTATGTGGGGAAAACCGCCAGATTTCTTAAGGCGAATGTTAGTCTCGGCGGTAATTTTAGTTTGCGTGTTGGTAGTCTACAACTTCGCAGGTTCCGATGTCGGCCCGTTAATTTTAATTACCGGATTGATGGCTGGTTTGTACTGGCTGTGGGGGCCGATTTTGTGGGCGAGTTTGCGAAATGCAGAATGCCGCAAATATAAATA
>JBBSNU010000261.1:0-7020 GCA_038260455.1 Chroococcales cyanobacterium
CAAAATTGCTGATTTTGCGATCGCCTCCCTGCTACCGGGCGAAAACCCCGCCCTCCACCATCCCAATTTACTCGAAGGCACCCTCGCCTATATGTCGCCAGAACAAACTGGCCGCATGAATCGGGCGATCGACTACCGCACCGATTTTTATTCTCTCGGCATCACCTTTTATGAAATGCTCTGCGGCGAAGTGCCTTTTAGTGCGATCGATCCGATGGAATTAGTACACTGCCATATTGCCAAAAAACCAGTTGCTCCTTGTGACAATAAAAAACAAAAAATCAAAGGCAGAATCAATCAAGCACAAACCGACGAAATTCCTCAAATTGTTTCCGATATCGTAATGAAACTATTAGCAAAAACCGCCGAAGACAGATATCAAAGTGCTTTCGGACTTGGGTGCGACCTAGAAAAATGTCTCTTTCAACTGGAAACCACCGGCGAAATTTCTCACATCACCCTCGGCGAGCACGATAGATCAAGTAACCTGCAAATTTCCCAAAAACTTTACGGGCGAGAAGCCGAAGTTAATCTGCTTCTCGACACCTTCGAGAGGATGAGACTGGGCCACACAGAAATAGTATTAATTTCCGGTTCAGCAGGTATGGGGAAATCGTGCTTAGTCTATGAAATTCACAAGCCAATCCTGCAGGAAAACGGGTATTTTATAGATAGCAAATTTGAAAAATTTAAGAGCGATATTCCCTACGCTTTTTTGCTCCAAGCTTTTCAAGACTTATTGCGCCAAATTCTCACAGAAACATCTGCCAAACTTGAAGTTTGGAGAAAAAAAATATTAAATGCCCTCGGCGGCAAATGCCAAGTAATTATTGAAGTTCTTCCCGAAGTACAAATGATTGTCGGGCCGCAGCCCCCAGTGCCAGACTTAGGATTATATGAATCTCAAAATCGCTTTAATTTAGTATTTCAAAAATTTATCCGCGTCTTTGCTCAAAAAGCACACCCCTTGGTGATTTTCCTCGACGATTTGCATTGGGTAGATTCAGCATCGCTCAAGTTAATCCAACTGCTAGCAACCAACCTTGAAAATCAATATTTATTAATAATTGGAGCCTACAAAAAACAAGAGATAAACGCAATTCATCCTGTAATGCTGACCGTAGAAGCCATTATAAAAGCAGGCGGAAATGTTAGCGAAATAGCTCTTTCACCTTTAGATATTAACAGCGTCAATCAATTCCTTGCAGATAGTCTGAACTGCCCGCCAGAAAAATCGCTAGATTTAGCAGAATTGCTTTTTCAAAAAACTGGAGGCAATCCATTTTTTCTAACTCAACTTTTAAAGTATATTTACTCAAAAAAACTGCTAAAATTCAAATTTGCACCTTCCGATACTTCTATCGATATAGCCGAAGCTAACGTTTGTGAGTCAAATCCTCAAAAAGCATATCCAGCTTTGAAAAAATGCGAAATTGCAGGTGAGTGGCAGTGGGATATTGAGCAAATACAAGAAATAGGAATAACTGACAATGTTGTAGAATTAATGATCGATCACATTCAGAAACTTTCAGAAAGCACCCAGGAAATGCTCAAATTAGCGGCTTGTGTTGGCAACAAATTTGATTTGGGAATTATCTCGAAAATCTGTGAAAAATCTCTAGTTTCCGCAGCAACCGACCTCTGGGAGGCTCTTCAATCTGGTCTAATCCTGCCCGTGAATAACGCCTACAAAATTCCGCTCGCACTAGCAGCAACTACAGAAGTAACCGACCAAATATCTAGAGACTTCACAGATGAATTGTCCCTACCAATCGCTGATGCTGCTAGCGCGACTTATAAATTTTTGCACGAACGAGTTCAGCAAGCAGCTTATGCTTTAATATCCGAACCGCAGAAACAAGAAACCCATCTCAAAATTGGCAGGTTTCTGCTGCAAAACGCACCTCCAGAGCAATTAGAAGACTATGTTTTCGATACAGTCAACCAACTAAATGCAGCCATACCAATCATCAGCAGTGAATTAGAAAAATTTCAACTATGCCAATTAAATTTAATTGCAGGCCGCAAAGCAAAAGCCAGTGCAGCTTACGAACTTGCAGTCAAATATTTAACCGCAGGTATTGAATTGCTTCCGCAGAAAAGTTGGCAAACAGATTACGATTTGACTCTTGCACTCTACGAGTCAGCCGCAGAAGCAGCTTACCTGAATACCGAGTTTGAAAAAATGGAAAAATGGGCAGAAATTGTCCTGCAACACGCAAAGAATGAACTAGATAAAATCAAAATATTTGAAATCAGAATCACAGCTTGTACGATGCAAACAAAACTGCAGGAAGCTGTACAAATTGGTAGAGAAGCACTAAAAATGTTAGGAATAAACTTGCCAGAGTCGCCAGTTCCTCTCCACATTCAGCAAGCAATGGCCCAAACCTCAGCTTATTTAACAGGCAAAAAAATAGAAGATTTAATTAACTTACCTGTGATGACAAATTCGCGCAAGTTAGCAACTATGCGCGTGCTTTCTAGTATGTTTTCAGCTACGTTTATAGTTGAACCAGTGCTGTTACCGCTGATTGTATGCCAGCAAGTTAATTTATCGATTAACTACGGAAATTCAGCTTTTTCAGCTTTCGGTTATGCTAATTACGGAGCAATTTTACAAAGAATAGTTAGAGATATTGAATCTGGCGATCGCTTCGGTCAATTAGCTTTAAATTTGAGCGATCGACTAAATGCTTTAGAATTCAAAAGTAAGACCCTTAATTTAGTAGCATTCATTTTGATGCACGGCAAGCATCACGTTAAAGACACTTTACCGCTGTTAGAAGAAGCCTATCAAAGCGCCCTCGAAAATGGTGATTTAGAATCAGTCGGATATGCGGCGGTAAATATTTGTCAGTCTTTGTATTTCATCGGTCAAGAATTGCTGCCACTTGAACAAAACATGGCAAATTACAACCATTTATTATTTCAACTCAAGCAAGAAACGGTATTGACTTGGAATCAAATATATCGGCAAACAGTTTTGCAATTGATGGGAAAATCGGCAAATCCCGATATTTTGTTAAGTGAAGCTTACAGTGAAGAAAAATTGTTGCGACTGCTATTGAAAGCTAACGATCGCGTCGGTCTCCAGCACTTTTATTTGCAAAAACTAATATTAGCATATTTATTTGGAGATATTGAGCTAGCCCTAGAAAATTCAGCGCAAGCCGAACTTTATTTAGATGGAGTGGCGGGCTTTATTAATGTTCCTGAATACCATTTTTACGATTCTCTCGCCAGACTTGCAGCATATCGACAGGCAACAAATGAGGAACAAGAAGAGCATCTTTTTTACGCAAACAGCAACCTCAAAAAACTCCAAATAAAAGCACTTTCTGCGCCGATGAACCTCCAGCATAAATGCGACTTAATCGCGGCAGAAATAGCGCAAACTTTGGGCGATATTGTCAGAGCAATGGAATATTACGATCGCGCAATTGCCGGAGCTCAAGAAAACGGATACATACAAGTACAAGCACTCGCAGCAGAATTAGCGGGAGCATTTTATTTATCCATAGGACGAGAAAAAATTGCTAAAACTTACTTGATAGAAGCGCGTTATTGCTATCAGCGCTGGGGAGCACAAGCCAAAGTAAGACATTTAGAATCAAAATACCCGCAGTGGCTAACTTCAGCCTCAATTTCAACTAATATCGAAACTCACAAATCTACCAGCAGCGCTTGCACTACGAGCGACAGTGCAGGGGTGCTAGATTTGACAACCGCAGTCAAAGCATCACAAACATTAGCCAGCGAAATAGTTCTAGACAAACTGCTGGCAAAAATGATGAAAATTGTAATTGAAAATGCCGGAGGAGAAACAGGATTTTTAATACTAGAAAAAGATGGTAAATTGGTCATTGAAGCATCGGGTTCTGTAGATGCCGATCGCGTTGCTGTCATGCAATCAATTCCTATAAATTTTGTAGATGAAGAGCGAGAAGAAACTTTGCTAGCAGTTGCAGTTGTAAACTACGTCGCCCGCACCCAGGAAAGTATAGTTTTAAACGATGCCAGCCGCGAAGGACAATTTACTCACGCACCTTATATAATTGCTTTTCAACCTAAATCAATTCTTTGCACTCCGTTAATCCACCAAGGCAAACTAAGCGGCATTCTCTATTTAGAAAACAATCTAACTACAGGCGCTTTTACGCCAGAAAGGTTAGAAATATTACAACTGCTGTCTTCTCAAATTTCTATCTCGATAGAAAACGCCCAACTTTACACAAACTTGCAGCAATTCAATCAGAATCTCGAAAATTTAGTACAGCAGCGTACCTCCGAGCTTTCCCAAACTTTAGAAGACTTAATATCTGCCCAAAAGAAACTGGTAGAGTCGGAAAAAATGGCCGCCCTTGGGGGGTTGGTTGCAGGTGTTGCTCACGAAATCAACACTCCCATCGGCATCGGTATCACCGCCGCCTCGCTGCTGGCGGAAAAAGTTACAAAGTTTTTTGAGCTTTACAGCAAGGGCCAAATTAAACGCTCCGAGTTAGAAAAGTTCCTGGATACGGCCATGCAAAGCAGTAATATGATCTTATCAAATTTGACGCGGGCGGCTGACTTGATTCACAGTTTTAAAGAAGTGGCTGTAGATCAGTCGAGCGAATTACAACGCACGTTTAACCTAAAAAATTATCTTGAGGAGATTTTGACATCTTTAACCGCCAAATTAAGAAGAACTAAACACAAAATAGAGATTAAAGGCGATGAAAATATTGTACTAGACAGTTATCCTGGTGTGTTGTGTCAAATTGTGACAAATCTGGTGTTGAATTCCCTAATTCACGCTTACGATGGAGAAGACGAAGGGATTATGGCTTTTGATTTTAAGCTAGAGGGCGATCGGCTAATATTTGAATATGCAGATAACGGCAAAGGAGTTTCCCCAGAAAATCTCAGTAAAATCTTTGAACCATTTTTTACCACCAAAAGAGGTAAGGGCGGCACAGGATTGGGACTGCACATTATTTACAACCTCGTTACGCAAAAACTCAAAGGTACAATTACCTGCGAAAGTCAATTGAACAAAGGCACAAAATTTATGATAGAATTTCCCGCTAAAATTAGTAATTAGCTATTATACCACGAATTTTAATATAGTTTTATTTAGGAGAGCGATCAATGTCAGAAGCTAGTAAAAAACTGTTCGCTGCGAGCGATGACGAATTAATAGCGGTGGGCGACGATGAATTAATATTTGCTGAAGAAGACGAGGCCCAAGAACAACCTAGCGTAGCCAGTTGGAAAATCTTAATTGTAGATGATGAAATAGAAATTCACAATATTACAAAACTAGCTTTAAATGAATTTACATTTGAAAACAAATCGCTCGAATTTATCAGCGCTTTTTCTGGTAAAGAAGCCAAAGAAATGATCCAAGCCCATCCAGATGTAGCATTAATTTTACTGGATGTAGTGATGGAAACGGAAGAGGCAGGCTTGGAAGTAGTAAAATACATCCGCGATATTTTAGATAATAAAATAGTGCGGATTATTTTGCGAACCGGACAGCCGGGACAAGTGCCGGAAGATGTAGTAATTGTCAGCTACGATATTAACGATTACAAAACTAAAACAGAACTCACAAACAAAAAGTTATTTACTACATTAGTCACAGCGCTGAGAGCATTTCGCTCCCTGACTCAAATCGAAGCCAGCAAAAGCGAACTCGAAAAAATTGCAACAGCTTCTGCCCGTTTTGTCCCCCGCGAATTTTTAAAATTTCTCAAAATTGAAAGCATTGTTGATGCCAGATTGGGAGACTCTGTACAGGCGGAAATGACGATTATGTTTGCCGATATTCGCTCATTTACAAGTTTGTCAGAAAGTATGTCTCCCAGAGAAAATTTTGAATTTATTAACTCTTATTTAAGCCGAGTTGGTCCAGTTATCCGCCAGTACAACGGTTTTATAGATAAATACATTGGTGACGGAATTATGGCTTTGTTTCCTAACCGTGCTGAAGATGCGGTGCAAGCGGCAATTGAGATGCAGCAGCAAGTTAAAATTTATAACAGACACAGGCAAAATAGCGGTTATCAACCTATTTCGATAGGGATTGGTTTGCATACGGGAACTTTAATGTTGGGTACTATTGGCGAAGCGGAACGGATGGAAAGTACGGTAATTTCTGATGCTGTGAATTTAGCCGCGCGGGTGGAAGGATTGACAAAGCTTTACGGAGTCGGTATTGTAGCTAGCGTCCAAACTCTTTGTCGGATAGACGATCCACAAAATTATAAGTGCCGGTTTCTCGATCGCGTTCAAGTAAAAGGAAAACAAACGCCTGTTGCTGTCTTTGAAATTTACGACGGCGACTCGGATATGATGATCGAATTAAAAGGACAAACCCAAACTTATTTTGAACAGGGAATTTTTTTTCACTACCAGCAGCAATTCGCGCAAGCAAGGCAAATGTTTTTGCGCGTGTTGCAAGTCAACAAGTATGATAAGGCAGCATCTTTTTATGCCGATCGCTGCGATATGTTGATGAAGAATGCTGTCATTATGACTTTGGAGGGAATAGAGATATAGGGCATTGGGCATTGGGCATTGGGCATTGTTGGCTGTTGGCTGTTGTTATTTGTGAGTGGCTACCAATGACTAATGACTACTGACTAATGACTACTGACTAATGACTACTGACTACTGACTAATGACTACTGACTACTGACTACTGACTAATTTATGCGCTTAAAATCTCTTGATGTTTTTCGCGGAATTGCGATCGCCTCAATGATCCTAGTCAACAACCCCGGCAGTTGGAAACAGGTGTATCCGCCGCTAGATCACGCAGAATGGCACGGGTGTACGCCCACAGACTTGGTATTTCCGTTTTTCCTGTTCATCGTTGGCTGCGCGATGTCCTTCTCGCTGTCAAAATATACTGAAACTACTACAAAAATAGAAACAAATATCTACTGGCGAATTGCGCGCCGATCGGCAATTCTGTTTATATTAGGATTGCTGCTAAATACATCTTCGATCGCCCTTGACGTACTTCTCAAC
>JBBSNU010000262.1:0-7003 GCA_038260455.1 Chroococcales cyanobacterium
AGAAACCGAAGTTGCCCAATTATTGACAGCGTTCGATCGCATCTCTGGTTGCGAGACTTTTCCTGGGAACGAGGGAAGGCGCGAGTTAATGCTGGTGGCGGGTTTTTCCGGCATTGGCAAAACTGCCATTGTTAACGAAGTGCACAAACCAATTGTCCGCCAGCGCGGCTACTTCATCAAAGGCAAATTTGACCAATTTAATCGCAATATTCCATTCTCAGCTTTTGTCCAAGCATTTCGAGAATTAATGGGTCAATTGCTGAGTGAAAGCGAGGCTCAATTAGCAGCTTGGAAAACCCAAATTTTAGCTGCGCTAGGTGACAGCGCGCAAGTAATTATTGAAGTAATTCCTGAACTAGAGCAAATAATCTCTCCACAGCCAACCGCAACAGAACTGTCTGGGACGGCGGCACAGAACCGCTTTAATTTACTATTTCAAAAATTCCTCCAAGTATTCACCACAAAAGAACATCCCTTAGTAATTTTTCTCGATGATTTGCAGTGGGCTGATGCGGCATCTTTGAAATTGATGCAGTTGTTGATGAGCGAGTCAGACGGCAGATATCTATTATTAATTGGAGCTTATCGCGACAATGAAGTTTCTGCCGCTCATCCTTTGATGTTGGCGCTAGAGGAGATTGGGAAAGCACAAGCTGCAATCAAAACAATTACATTAGCCGCTCTGACTGAAACCAGTTTAAATCAACTCGTTGCCGATACTCTTAGCTGTTCGCCCGAAATCGCACAACCATTAACTCAACTAATTTATCAAAAAACCAAAGGCAATCCATTTTTTAGCGTGCAATTCCTGAAAATGCTGCACGATGAGGGGTTCATTCAGTTTGACTTTGATGAGGGCAATTGGCAATGCGACATTGCCAAAGTAAAAGCATTAGCAGTGACGGATGATATCGTTGACTTTATGGCGTTGCAGTTGCAAAAATTGCCGCCAGCGACTCAGAATGTCTTAAAGTTGGCGGCTTGTATTGGCAATCAATTTGATTTGGGTACTTTGGCCGTTGTTTCTGAGCAATTAGAAACAGAAACGGCTGCGGATTTGTGGAAGGCATTGCAAGAGGAGTTAATCCTGCCTGAAAGTGAAGTCTACAAGTTTTATCTGGGGATGGAAAAACAGGATCAGGCACAAAATTCCGAGGTGGTGAATTACAAGTTTCTGCACGATCGCGTCCAGCAAGCCGCCTATTCCCTGATTCCTGAAGACCAAAAACAATCCGTCCATTTGCACATTGGGCAATTGCTATTCGCTCGAACCTCAGCAGAGCAACTAGACGAGAGAATTTTTGCGATTGTCAGTCAATTTAATCTGGGCATCGATCGCATTGCAATTCAGGATCAGCGAGACCATCTAGCCAACCTCAATTTGATGGCTGCGCGTAAAGCACGGCTTTCGGCTGCTTACCCAGCATCGGCTCAATACTGTGAGATAGGGCTGCAACTTTTAGCCACTGACAGTTCCGATCAATGGATCGGACAGCCCATTCTTACTTCCGAACTGCACATTGAAGCTGCTAATTCAGCTTGTCTGATTGGCGCATTTGAGCGGGTAGATGCTTGCGTCGAGGCAGTTCTCCAACATACGTCAAACCCCCTAGAACAAGTTAAAGCCTTAGAAATAAAGATTCAATCCTTGATTGCCCGCAATCAATTATCAGAGGCGATTCAGGTGGCACGGGCAATCCTTCAAGAGTTGGATGTGGACTTGCCAGAACATCCCACCCAAGACATGGTAGCCCCTGCTCTCAATGCTATTGGCGATCGACTGATGAGCGTAGATGTAATGAATTCACCAAGGATGAGCGATCCACAGAAGCTAGCTGCAATGAATATTCTCAGCAGTATGGCTTCAGCAGCCTATATCGGTTCGCCAGCCCTCTATCCCTTGATTGTGCTCAAACAAATTGAATTGTCACTTCAGTTTGGAAATGCGATCCAAACACCCTATGCTTATTCAACCTATGGACTAATTCTTTGTGCATTTGGTGGGGAAATTGTCGCCGGGAATCGTGCTGCGGATATCGCGATCGCCTTGATGGAAACATTGAAAGCATCGACTTTTAAAGCCAAAATCATCAATTTAGTTTATCCATTTGTTCGCATTTGGCAGGAGCCACTTCATACTGTACTGATGCCTTTGCTCGAAGGCTATCAAGCGGGTTTGGAAACGGGAGATTTGGAGTTCGCCGCTTACTGTGTGCATAACCGATGTGAACTTGCTTATGCGGCCGGAAATGAACTTCTACAACTGGGGCAAGAGAAAGAAATCTATGCCGAGGCGATCGCCCAACTCAAACAAACAACTGCTCTGAACTTTCACCAAATTCATCAACAAGCAGTTTTAAATTGGACAGGTGAAGCCGACGATCCCCAGAAACTCGTTGGAGAAGCTTACGATGAAACGACGCGATTACCTCAGCATCAGTCAGCGGGAGATACTTACTCGATCGGGAGCGTCTATGCTCATAAATTGGTTCTAGCTTACCATTTTGGGCAACCCCAAGAAGCTCTGGAGATGGCTCAAATTGCCGAGAAAACAATTGGTGCCATTATCGGGACTGTGTTCTATGGAGTCTTTTATTTCTATCATGCACTCACGCTACTCGCAAACACGAACACCTTGCCAATCAGTGAAGCGGTTACGAAGGATCTTGAGCAACTTACTAACTGGGCAACCCATGCGCCCATGAACTTTGCCCACAAATGCGATTTAATTCGAGCCGAACAGCAGCGAATTTTAGGACAAAAAGCAGAGGCGATCAACCTCTACGATCGCGCGATCTTCCTCGCTAAAGAAAACCAATTCCTCAACGAAGAAGCCTTAGCCAACGAACTCGCCGCTAAATTCTACCTCGGCTGGGGCAAAGAAAAAGTTGCCGCAGGATATATGCAGGAAGCCTACTATTGTTACGCCCGCTGGGGAGCAAAAGCCAAAACCGATGACCTAGAAAAACGTTATCCCGATCTGCTGCGCCCCATCTTACAACAGTCCGGCCAACCCATCACTATTTTAGAAACCCTATCCACACTAACCAATCCCACCTACTCAATTCATTCGAGCACCCACCACACTACCTCAAGCACCTCCATCAACCAGGCTCTAGATTTTTCGACTCTGCTGCAAATCTCCCAAATGATCTCCAGCACGATCGACCTCGATGAGTTGCTGCAAATTGTCACCCAGACCATGTTACAAAACTCGGGAGCCGATCGCTGTGCACTGATGCTCTACCAAGATCAACAATGGCAAGTGCGGGCGATAGCTACGTGGGAAAACATTAGCCTGCAAACAGAACCCCTAGAGAACAATCCCACCGTTCCCGTTAAATTAATCCAGTATGTCAAAAACACCCTAGCAGCAGTGGTCATCGATCGCGCCAAAACTGATCTGCCTGTGATTGACGATTATTTAGATCACCACCAACCGGAGAGTTTGCTGGGTTTGCCAATTCTAAATCAGGGGAATTTGGTCGGCATTTTGTATCTAGAAAATCGGATAACCAGTGGTGTATTTAGTCGCGATCGCCTCCTAGTGCTGAATTTTCTCTCTAGCCAAGCGGCGATCGCTCTGGAGAATGCCCGTCTCTATCACCAAGTGCAGCAGACTTTGAATGAACTTCAGCAAACTCAGATGCAAATGATCCAAAGTGAAAAGATGTCAGCATTAGGTAATCTAGTGGCAGGGGTTGCCCATGAAATCAACAACCCCGTCGGTTTTATTGCCGGGAACCTTAATGAAGCTAATGCTGGACTCCAAGATTTAATTGATTATTTGCGCCTCTATCAAGAAAAGTTTCCTGAACCGGGAGCAGAATTGATTGAGAAAGCAGAGGAAATAGATTTTGATTATCTAGTAGAAGATTTACCCAAAATGTTGAGTTCCATGAAAATAGGATGCGATCGCATCAAAAACATCAGCACATCCCTCCGCACTTTCTCTCGCGCCGATACGGCACATAAAGTTGAGGCCAATATCCACGAAGGCCTCAATAGCACTTTGATGATTTTACGCCATCGCCTGAAAGCGAATGACAAGCATCCTGAAATTAAAATCATTAAAGAGTACGGCAATATTCCCAAAGTAAAATGTTATTTGGGACAATTAAACCAGGTATTTATGAATTTGTTAGCAAATGCGATCGATGCCTTAGAAGAATCGAATCAAGGACGGAGTTTTGCCGAAATTCAAGCCCATCCCAATCACATCACTATTCGGACAAAAGTAGAAAGTGAAAATGTAAAAATTTCCATCGCCGATAACGGAAAAGGAATGTCCGAAGAGGTGAAAAATCGGATCTTCGACCATCTATTTACCACTAAAGACGTGGGCAAAGGAACTGGGTTAGGACTGGCGATCGCACGTCAAATTGTAGAAGAAAAACACGGCGGAAAACTGAGTTGTTTTTCTACACCGGGAGAAGGAACGGAGTTTGTCATTGAGATTTTAATTGATTGAAGGTTAGTTGTCAGTTGTCAGTTGTCCGTTGTTAGTTGTTGACGGATATTATTAATCTCTCTCTCTTCTCTTCCTCTGCGTTCTCTGCGTCCTCTGCGGTTAAATCATTCCGATGCAACCGGAATTGATAGGACAACCGACAACTGACAACGAACAACTGACAACTGACTATTGCAACGGCAAAAATACCGTCATCACCTCGCCCTTTTGGGGCCGCTGGCGAATCACCAACTTCCCGCCAGCAGCCCGAAATAAATTCTTAGTCACGCTCAAATTTAAGCTCAAACTTCCCGTCTCCGGCTGTACCATCAACAAAGGCCCGATCGATCGCAAAGGAGCATTCGCCGATTCTGCAAAAGTCGATGCGCCATTACCTTCAGGTAAGTGTTCCGATTCCAACTGCAACTTTAACTGACTGCCCGCCAAAGTCACCTCTACCTGAATGCGACTCCCCGATCGCAAAGTTCGAGTAAAATTTTCAATTAAATTACTTAAAACCTGATCCAACATCGTCGGATCGCTGACTACCGCTGGCAATTTTTTCGGTATAATCACATCTAAAGTGTGATTGCGCTGACTTGCCTGCTTTTGCCAGCGCGGAATGCTGTTTTGCAAAACTTCACCGAGGGACATTGCGGTTAGCTGCACCCCAGAATTTTTTGCTTGGGACATTTCCATTTCTACGGCGCGGAAAATTAAACCGAAGCGATCGATCTGAGCGGTGCACTCAGCATCAATCATTTCCAAACGCTTCACCACGACTGCATCGAGTTTGGGGCGTTTCAGCAATAATCGAGTCAGGGTGCGGATGGTGGCCAAAGGAGTGCGGACTTCGTGGGCGATCGCCTGTAACAACTCCACCTCTTTAGTAGCGAGAGGGATTGGAGATTTGCAGTTGATATTTGCAGCCGATATTTTTTGATGCCTTTCCCTGAAACCATCATCAGTTCTTTCGTCCTTCACCCGGCCAGATTCGTCGATTCTGATCGGCAAATTCTGTAATAACAAGCGGCTGAACTGCACGACTGTTTGATAGTTAGGAACAACAGGCGAAAACTGCTGGAATAGTGCGTCTAATTTAGTATAATTGTTAGTTAACTGGCTAACTCGTAAATTGATATCGCCGTCAGAATTGGCAAGCAAACTGTCGCTTTCATTCACCCTGTGCCGCAAAACTTCCCAAGCTTTGGCGACTACTTGCGGATCGAAAGAAAATAGAAAAGCCGGAATTCCCGCAGCATTTTCGCCCAAAACCATCACCAGGCTAAAACTAGCAGTTAAAACCACACAAAACTGCTCGTTTGCTAAAGGATCGCCGATCGCCAAAGCCAGAGCCGGGGCCGCCGCAGGGACTGATATTTGCTCATCAGCCGCCGGCAACAAAGCTAAAGTTTGTCTAGCACGAAAAGACCACAAAGCTGCATCGTTGTCGGGAATACTGGTAAAAATCCAATTAGCAAAACCGGAAACGACAGCGGGCTCTGTCAAAACCGAAGACGGCCCGGACAAAACCAATCCCTGACAAGAATTGGGATTTGGGGAGACACAGTGTTTTTGCCGATCGAGCATTTGATTCAAAGTTGCGATCGCCCCGTACCATTCCCGTTCAGCCTTCTGTTTAGCAGCCGCACGACTCCCAGGACACTTCGGGCGGCCGTTTTGGGCGATCGACCTCGGATCGGGATTGAGGTCATTTTCAGAGCCTTCGGAGGCTAAAATTTCGCTGATTGTTGGTAGAAAGTAAGTATTCACAGTAGTTATAAACCACCTTCAGATATATGAAGGATTAAGTATTTATCTATAAAAAAGTTCAGGATTGAGAATTCAAGCACCAGCAGGATCAAAAAAGCCCGCATAATTTCTGGCGCTTTGCTCCTCACTCACAGGATATCCACATTTGTCAACTAACGATATTGGCAGAACCGTACAAATAAGTCGCAATCTCCGCGCTTCGGGAGATATTTTGCACCAAGAAGCCCGATCGCCCTAACAAAAGTGCAAAATGGATGCAGTCAAACACCCTGCTTTCCCTATGCCCACCTCGATCGCCGACTCAAAAAATCTGCTGTCAGACTTAATGGCACGCTACCGCAAC
Organism: Chroococcales cyanobacterium; assembly: GCA_038260455.1. Classification (GTDB taxonomy): domain Bacteria; phylum Cyanobacteriota; class Cyanobacteriia; order Cyanobacteriales; family Microcoleaceae; genus Microcoleus. The sequence continues at coordinate 6,567 of JBBSNU010000262.1, forward strand.
CAAGTAGATTATCTAGCAATTCGACTCGAAGAAGCCGAAGGAACCGACATCCTGCTGCGGGGCGAAAAAATTGAAACCCTCAGCGAAGGAATCTCAATAGGAGGCCAAGTCCGAGCTTGTCACAAAGGCGGCTGGGGCTTTGCCAGTTTTAACCGACTTTCCACCCTCGCCGAAAGAATCGAAGAAGCCATCGCCGCGGCCAAACTGATCGGCGAAGAAGAAACAATTCTCGCGCCAGTTGCGCCCGTACAGGACATTTGCTTCCTGCCCCTGACAGGAACAGACCCCCGTGTGGTGCCCTTAATTGACAAAAAACAATTGTGCGATCGCTACGCCGCAATTCTCCGCAGCATAGACCCCCGCATCGCCACCATCTCCGTGCGCTACGGCGACAGCACCCAGCGCATCATCCTCGCCACCTCCGAAGGCACCATGCT
>JBBSNU010000263.1:0-6954 GCA_038260455.1 Chroococcales cyanobacterium
GGGATCGCGGACTTATGTCGGGGAGCATGGGTGTTTTGCTTTTATAGTCCGCGCGCCCCCGATCGGCTTTACACTCCGGGAGCGCGGACGCTCGCACTATAATAAAAAAAAGGCTTTTTGCAAAACTGATACCAATTTCATAAAGTAGCGATAGATATTACCCCCCCCAACGCCCCCTTAGTAAGGGGTGGCTCAGACTTCATCAGCACATCTTTAGAAAAATGGTATGAGATGCTCCCACCAAGTCCGCACTACGAACCGGGATAATCTACCGGAGATGATATGAAGTCCGAACGAGTAGGGAGCATCTCAATGAATGCGAAAAAGCAATTTCTTTACAGTGCGAGCGTCCCCGCTCGCGAGTGTTAGATAGATCGCGAGCGGGGACGCTCGCACTATAAAATCAAAACTGAGATGCTCCCGAACGAGTAAACATTGTTTATGACTGCAATCAAAGTTCTATAGGAGCAATGGCGCTCAATAATTCTTCTAGAATAAACCGCAGTAAAGATTGAGTTGCTAATATTAAACCCAATCGAGCTTGAGCGAGTTTTGGTGTTTCTGTTTTAACTTCGCCCCAAATCCGACATTGGCTGTAAAAAGTCTGAAATGCTTGGCTCAAATTATTAGCTATTTTTAGATAATTGACTGGTTTTTCTTGGGTACAATTCCCAAAAACCGGAGATAAATTGTCTAGGACTGTTATTAGTTGCGAAATTAAAATACGATCGCCCGGATGTACTAACCGCAGTTGCTGGCTGCTGTTGAGCCAGGGTATGGGATTTGGGGCCGCTAGCGACCAAATTTGCGGTGCTGTAGCGACATCCGGCTGCGCGATCGAAATTAGGCGATCGCGATCGGCCATTCGCAGCAGGGAACAGCAGCGCGCGTGGCTGTATTGAATCGGAAACAGTCGATCGGCACACACAACAGGAGATAATATTCTAGATTCTGAAACTGGAAGGTTCGTTTGAGCTAAACGCTGCAACCAGACGGCTAAACCTGCATCAGTCAACTCCAGCTCAATAATTCCCGTCGGGGCGACTTTAACGGCGAAATCTGGACAGCACAGCGGTTCGAGAGTTTCGGCCAACTGTGCCGCGATTGTCTGCGGTGTCTGCTGCCAACTTTTAGCCAATTTCAGGGCGATCGCAGACAGGTACAGCACCCTCGCGCTATCTTTACTCCGATTTAACGGAATTTGGGCTAGTGTGTCCTGTTGGGCGATCGCGCTCTGCAACCTTAAGAGCAAAAAACATTTGACTGTAACTTCCGGGCACTGCTCCATATTTGCTGTATCCATATCGGCCGTTCCTTCGGTAAAAGTGACTCTCTGAGTGTTACCGCTGGCGCTGTCGTTGTACGTTAAACTGCTGATGTCACAGATGAGCGATCGGCTCGTTCTGGCCGGCTACATCCAATTAATCGGCGTTTGAGCGAATTTTGGGCTACATAACAATAATTTACGTGAAACTCTTTGCTGAACTCTACCATTTTGATGTATTTTTTGCTACATTAAATTTTTAGGTAAAACTGAAAAGAGTCAGCACTGTTAAGAAGCGTGCAAGCTCGATCGGGGGTTGGTTGTCTCACTTTGTATCACAATGCTGGCAGAAACTGTTTTTTTCACTAATTAAATATATCCCAGAGCCTCACTTATGCAATCAACTTCCACACAGCTAGAGACGATCGATCGACCTTTTATCACTTGGCAGCGAATTATCGACTGGGCCCAGGAACACTACCGCTGCCGGACTTTTAGCAAAGACGAAAAGATTCCCGCCAGACCAGGACTGCTTTATTTAGTCCAGAAAGGTTCTGTGCGGCTCGTAGGTAGCGCTCAAGTTAGCGTCGGGGCGAAGCCGGGGTTAAAATCCGCTCGCAAAACTACAGAAGAAGCTTTTTTGGGCTTCGTCGGCGCGGGTCAACCTTTTGAACTGGTTGCTCAGTCTCCGTTTACTCTCCAAGCTTTCGCTCACGCCGATCAAACTCACGTAGTGTGGATGTATTGGCACGATTTGGATAATTGGCCTCACTTCCGCCGGGAAATTTTGGATGCGTTTCGCTACCAACACCAGCGGAAACTTCTCTGGTTGAGCACTTTGGGACAGCGCCGGACGATCGACAGACTGCTGGGTTTTCTCACTTTGTTGATCGAAGAGTTCGGCGAATCTTACGTAAGTGAGGCAGAACCGGATGTGGTTCGGGGCTACCGGCTGCCTTGGGTGTTGACTCACGCTCAAATTGGTAGCGCTATCGGTTCGACGCGGGTGACTGTGACGCGGCTGATGGGCAAGTTGCGATCGAAAGGTTTGATTAATACTGAGGATGACAATTTAATTTGTTTGCCGACTAAGGCTAATCCCCAAAAGAGTAAAAATCAAAAGCAGGATGTAGAAGCATTCCTCGAAGACGATATCGAAGATTCTCTGGAAGACGATATCGAAGATTCTCTGGAAGATGATATCGAAGATTCTCTGGAAAACGATATCGAAGATGATCTCGAAGATTCTTGATAAAATCTTCCGGGCCAATGTCAGCAAACAGCGTTTAGCTATTATATCAACCGCACCAGACGGCGGGGAAGTTGTCCTCGCATTGCAGGCCGATGCGGTCGATTGCGTCTGTTTTGGATCGTAACTAAAGCGTTCTCTCGCGATGACAACTCAAGGCTTTGTTCCCTCTTTTTTCTGAGGAATGAAAATTTAATAACTTAAGCGATTGCTCGTTACTTTCGCTCTGCCTGGTAATGCAGATCCGGAGGCTCTGCCTCCTTTGATCTGGCAACTTACAGGAGAGAGGACTGTAGAAGGTGTTTAAGTTATTAAGTTTTCGATCCTTATTTCTTCCATTTCTCTTCTTGCCTCTTTTTACCCGAAGAGCAACTGGTAGGGTGTAGCCGAAGGAAGCCGAAGCGAGGGGAGCATCTCAGTTTGGCAAAAAGCATTTTCTTACCACAGTGCGAGCGTCCCCGCTCGCGTATTGTACTCGCGAGCGGGGACGCTCGCACTATAAATGCCAAACTGAAATACTCTCGAAGCGAGCCTTCTTCCTGATGACTGATGACTGATGACTGATGACGTTGGACGTTGGACGGAAAGCGAGCGGGGACGCTCGCACTAATGACGTTGGACGGAAAGCGAGCGGGGATAGCACTAATGACCAATGACTAATGACCAATGACTGATGACTGATGCCCAATGACCTGTTTGGCCAATGCCCAATGACCTGTTTGGCCAATGCCCAATGACCAATGACCAATGACTCCTTCGGTGTACGATGAATTGTGTAAACTTTTCCCGTTCTCGAAAGGTGCAACTGACAATGACTGATGACAAGCAAAATTCTCCAATTCCGAACAATCAGCAACGGGTGGTATTCTGCGATTTTGACGGAACCATAACTGTTGAAGAAACTTTTGTGGCAATGCTGAAGCATTTTGCACCGGAATTGTCGTCTCAACTAATGCCAGAAATGTACGCAAGAAGGCTGAGTTTGCGATCGGGAGTGCGGCAGTTACTAGAGTCTATTCCCTCGGAACGTTACGGGGAAATTGTGGAATTTTCTAGGGGAAAGCTGATGCGGCCGGGATTGGTGGAATTGCTGGATTTTTTGGACGATAAAAAGGTGGATTTTGCGATCGTTTCCGGCGGTTTGCGGATTATGGTAGAGGCGGTTATGGGGGATTTGGTACACCGGGCGATCGCTATTTACGCCGTGGATCTGGACTCTAGCGGCCCTCGCTTGCAAGTCAATTCTGAGTTTGAAGGAGATGCAGAATTGGTGTCTAAGGTGCGGGTGATGCGCCGTCACCCTGCGGAGGAACAGGTGGCAATTGGAGATTCGCTGACGGATTTTAATATGGCTTTGCAGGCTTCGTCTGTGTTTGCGCGCGATCGGCTTGCCGAGTATTTAGACGAACAGCAAAAGCCTTATACTAAATGGGATAATTTTTTTGACGTGTTGGAAAATTTGTCCCAGAAATGGAATTGAAACTCAACTAGGCATTGTGCAAAAATAGCACTAAGCAGGCTATATAGCTTTTCTCAGAAAGATGAGGTACTATCGGGCATCGGGCATCGGGCATCGGGCATCGGGCATCGGGCATCGGGCATCGGGCATCCCTCACTTTTTTGAGAACCACTATATGTATTCTAATGCTGAACTCATTGGTGGTGAAAAACCGGGTTTTTAGGAATACTTAGTTACAGCCTGCAGAAACAGTAAAAAACCCGGTTTATATGCCTCGTCCCTGCGTCGGGGAATGTATGTATTGGTAAGGTGCGGTGTTATAGCATCTTACGTTTAGAGATATCGGCGCAATTCCTATCAGCATAAAAGGTAGATCAAAAACTGAGGATTTGGAAAAAATGAGTGGCGATTTGAGATCGGATTTAATTGCAGCAGCCAAACATTTTTACGATCGCGGTTGGATGGTGGGGACTGCTGGCAATCTTTCAGCTCGCTTACCAGATGGCAGTTTTTGGATTACTGCTAGCGGCCGCGCCAAAGGGCAGTTGACTGAAGTAGATTTTATCAGAATGAGCTCCGAGGGTGCGATCGTCGAGCAACCTGTTGCTGAAAACCGCCCTTCCGCCGAAACCAGCATTCATTTAGCCGTTTACAATAGTTTTCCCGACGCTAAAGCTTGCTATCACGTCCACTCCATCGAGGCAAATTTAGTTTCTCGGCTAACCGCAGGCGATGCAGTGTCTTTACCGGCGATCGAAATGCTCAAAGGTTTGGGCGTGTGGGAGGAAAACCCCCAAGTGGCGATACCCCTATTTGCAAATTATTTGGAAGTGCCTAAAATAGCCAAGGAAATCTGCGAATACTTTGCCATTTGTGCACCATCTGTACCAGCTTTATTAATTCGCGATCACGGCATCACAGTCTGGGCAGACTCGCCAGCCGCCGCCTACAATTACGTAGAAATTGTAGAATACATTTTTCGATACACGATCGCAGCCCGCCAATTAAATTTAGATTTGAAATATTAGATCTGAATTTGGGAAATTCCTAAACGCAAAATCTAATATATCTAGGGTGTTTAGGGTGTACCTTACCGCGAAGTATCGCGTCCAACACTTTTGCTTCCAAAAGTGTAGCCAACCAGCAAATATCCAAAAAAGGAAACAACAATCATGGCTAAATATAACAGAGTTTTATCCATAGACGGAGGCGGAATCAGAGGAATTATCCCGGCGCAAGTTGCAGTTAGCATTGAGTCAAAGCTGCAACAGAAAACCGGCAACCCCGATGCGAGAATAGCTGACTATTTCGATTTAATCGCCGGCACGAGTGCGGGAGGAATTTTAACTTGCATCTATTTATTTCCCGATCCCAAAAATCCCAGCAGACCTCGGTGGTCTGCCCTAGACGCTGTTAATTTTTCTATCAACAGCGGCCGCGACGTTTTTAAAAGTTCATTTTGGCAAAAAGTTCGCTCTATAGACGGTTTGATAGATGAGAAATATCCCAGCGATCCGTTAGAACAATTCTTTCGGGAAAACTTTAGTGATTGCCAACTCAGCCAACTGCTGAAACCTTGTTTAATTTCCAGTTACGACGTGGAAAGAAGAAAAGCTAATTTTTTCAATCAAATGGATGCTAAAAAACATCCCGCTGCCGACTATTTTATCAGAGATATTGCCAGAGCCACATCGGCCGCTCCCACTTACTTTGAAATTCCCAAAATTTACTCTTTGACCAACGAATGTTACGCTTTAATTGACGGGGGAGTATTCGCCAACAATCCGGCACTTTGCGCCTATGCGGAAGTGAGAAATAAATTCACATTTTCCGACGATCGCCCTGAGAGAGGCCCGACAGCAAAAGATATGGTAATTTTATCTTTGGGGACGGGAGAAGCTCAGAAAAAATACCCCTACGAAGAAGTGAAAAATTGGGGTCAAATTGAGTGGGTTGAGCCTTTGATTAATATCATGATGACGGGAGTTGCTGAAACTGTAAATTATCAATTAATCCAAATTTATGATGCGATTGAAAAACCAAATCAATATTTGAGAATTACTCCTGATTTGAACCACGAACCACCGCTGCCGATTGATGATGCTTCGGAAGAGAAGATATTGGATCTGGTGAGAATTGGCAAGGATCAAGCCGAAAAGCATAACGAAGAGTTGGATAAGTTTATCGATTTGTTGCTTGCCGAGTAGCCATCAAATTTTAGACTTGAGATACTTCGGCTTCGCTCAGTACAAGTTGGGGATTTTAGATGGAAAAATGGCAAAGACTAATGTAATATAATCTCCGATAGCTTGACATATCTAAAATTGGTTCTTGGGTTGCGGACTAAAGTCCGCAACCCAAGAACGGACTAAAGTCCGCACTACGAACCGTTTTTTTTTATGGTAATTAACCGGACACGATCTCAGTCGATGGGAGTTTTGAGATTTAAAAATCTATCAGTGCAAATCCAAAATCTAAAATCTAAAATCTAAAATAGTGTTACCCACCAACCGCAGGGCTGGGAAACTAAAAATATATGTTGACAAATAGTGCAAGAATTGCTGTACAATTGGCGAAAATCTCGGTAGTGGCAGTGCTTCGCCCTGTTGGCAATTAATCGCGAGCCATCAGTCAGTCGATTTTAAATTTTAAATGCTTCGACTTCGTTATACGAGTTGTAGATTAAAGAATTGAAGAATGAGAGATTTACTTGGAGCATTGAATCGGGGAGCTTAAACTGGAGCTTAAACTGAGGTCTAAAATTTGGGTAGCATCCACGACAGCAGTCGCGGGCACTGTAGCTGTTGTTTGGGGGGTCATTGGTTAAAAAATACCAAGAAGAGCGCGATCGACATTTAGATGAAACCTTCAATAACAGGTGGTTTCAGCGGTTTTTAGTGACGCTGTTCCTGGGCGGCCAAGTGCTGCTGCGCGTCCTGCAAGGCAAAATTGACCGCCGCAAAATCATGGAACATTTAGTAA
>JBBSNU010000264.1:0-6946 GCA_038260455.1 Chroococcales cyanobacterium
CTGGCGATTGGAGCAACAACAATGTTCAAGATACTGGAATCTTCTACAAGGACAATTTGATTGGTGTTGTGTTAGAGACAAATTTAACTAATACTAACCCGAATCAAGTATTCTTGTCCGCGCCTCCCATCCCTCAATAGTTTTACTTGTCGCTGGCAAAGGGCGGGCAACTGAGTACCGCCCTACATTTTAAAACAGGAGTTTTTTATCATGAAAATTGCGGGCAACCAACGAAGATTTAATCGACTTTTCTACACAACTTTGACCTTAATTTGTGCTATCCTCTTAGGAGGCTTCGGAAAGGTTTTTGAGTCCAACAACAACATAGCTTTGGCGGAAGAAAGCATCCCCGTTAGCGGTAGCGGCGACGCGCAACTTCAGCCGATTTTGCAATCCCTAACAGAATTTATGCGCCACCGTTGCGTTGGTGCGGCTGTCCTCGGTGTTTCTGTCAAAGGTAAGCCCGTGGGTGTTTGGGGCTTGGGGCGCATGAAAGGTCGATCGACCTTGAACTCAAATCCGGCTTGCGGTGACGATATGCAGACTGCTCTGAGCGCGATCGTACCAGCAGACACCCCCATGCGTATGGGCAGTATCAGCAAGCCTGTTACCTTTGCAATGGTGCGATCGGCGCTGAAACAGACGGCGCGCGATCGGGCGGGCTTAGAACTGACTGACGAGCAAATCGAAGGAATGAAATTGTTCGATCCCCAGCATTATCCGCCGCTAATTCCCGGTTTGAACAAGCAATATCCAGTAGCAATTATCCCTGAAAAATTGCACGCCGTATTTTCGGGTAAAGTAAAATTTACGGTAGCAATTAAAGACCGTAATTGTAGCAATCTCAACTCAGGATTTGCCGACAAACAGTGGCAAAACGTCACCCTCGGACACCTGCTATCGCATCGATCGGGACTTCAGCGGAGCGCGCCCAGATACGGTCAAGATATGACCGCAAATTTGCCAGTGCTTCGCAATCTGAAAACCCCAGCCGATTTTCAATCACAAGAACAGCTACTTGTCAATGAATGGGGCAACAAATCTGTCAGTTCCGCTAAAAATCAACTCGGCATCTCTGCTAACGCAGGCTATTTTTTGCCTAGTCCTACTTTAGAAGAAACCATGATAGTTGTGGCTGGGCGGTGCCTTCAGTATCCTCTCGGTCAATATCATTATTCCAATACCAGTCCGGCATTTCCTACGATAATTTTGCAGCAGCTTGTAGCCTCTGGTAGATATGCTGCAAAAACGGGAAAACTAGAAACTCATCAAGGCTCTGCTTTGGAAATTTTCTTCAAAACCGAGTTGGGAATTTCTACTACGGCTACCAAGGGGATTTTCATGAGCCAAGGAGTAGAAATTTTTATCGGTAGCGAGCCGGAAAAACGCCACTGGAACGGAAAAAATTACTACGGAAAAGGATGGGATTTGAAGCGACCGCACTGCATTCTGAAGGGTAACTTTTGCGACTTTTCTAACTGGATAAATCCGAACCCAGGGACAATAAATTGGTCTTGGAATTTAAGCCAAGTTCCTTTTGCCCGCCGACACACAGATTTGAGTCCCGGCACTGGTTTGCTAGCTGCGGAAGCTGGAGTTTTTCTCAAATTTATGTCACAATATTGGGTGGGCGGTTATGAGAATAACCCGCGCATCGGGGAAAAGCGCAATAATGTTTGGAATCGATATACTGCTCACAACGGAGCGCTTGATGGTACTCATGCTTGGGCAATTCAGTTAGGGGGAAATAACAATCCCAAAGAGTGGAAATTGCCGCCTGTGGATGCTCAAGGTCGCATTCTTGATGATTTTGCTAATTTGCAGATGTATGCGGGTGTGTTGCCAGATGGAGTGGATATTTTTGTGGCGGTGAATCAGAGGGCGGATAAGAAGTGTGTTGATGCTAAAGGTTACAATTGCGGGGATGCTTACGGACTTTTGGATAATTTTATTTTGTACGGTGCTTCTCGGGTAAATTGGAATATGGTTGCAGCGAGTGCTGTTGTCAAATAATATTGATAAGTCATATCGTGTCCGAGCTATTGACCGCAATAAAATTAGTTCGTAGTGCGGACTTTAGTCCGCAGCCTGAGAGCGGACTTAAGTCCGCACTACGAACCGTTTTTGTTAGAGTAATCGCTCGGAAATGATATCAACGGCAGATGCGAGGCATATCGATATGGATAAGCGCAGATCATTTCACAATAGTCTGCAATTTTTGCAACAAATTTATGGTAAACTTAAGACTCAATTTAAATATGAGTTTTTGAACAAACCTATGAATTTCCGCTTTCGACCGTGTACTTCCATCAGTTGAGCGCGATAAGCAGACCAATCAACATTTAGCCCAGCTTCTATATAAGCAGCACGGGCTTTTTCCAGCCACTTAATCGCACTATCGTACTGGGCTGATTTCATTTGATTTAGAATCGATTCAGCGCGCCGACAAGCATTGACGATTACCCAATCGGGGCGATGGGGAATTGCCGCCATCATCACTCGATGAACCAGTTCAGAACTGTAGGATGTGTCAACAAGGGCGATCGCATCTTCAATCAGCCCCTCATGTATAAAAATATCAACCTTCGCTTCAGTAGAATTGTAGTTTTGAGTAGTCCTTAAAATTGCCAATAAATCTGCTTTCAAAGTTGACCAATTATCTCCTAACAACTCCTGCAATGAAAGATAATCTTTCAAGGAAGGTTGGATTTCAAAGACCTTAATTTTGGCATTTAATGCAGCTTCTTTTTCGCCCAATTCATCAGCTAATTCACTCATACAAATTGCCAGTTTGTAGGTGGAATCACCGGGTAAATTTAACCCAAGTTGACAAATTTTTAGAGCTTCTTCTGAGTATCCGTCTGCTTGTAAAATTTGAACGAGAGCAAAAGCCTCTTCCACTGATGTCATTTCAGTTGCCGCAGCTTCCACAGCTTCTGCTATTCTCCCCAAACGAGCTAACATCGTCAAGTATTGTTGAGTGCAGCCTTCCGCTTGGGCTAAGTATAAGTATTCTTTGTCGCGATTTTGGCGATCGAGAATTTGCAATCTAGTCAAGGTTAAGTCACGAGCATAATCTGGTGCGTCAACATCCCAAATCCCTTGTCCAGTAATGTTTCCTTCCAGTACCTGCTGGAGTGGCGGATAGTCCCAACCTTGGCGTAAAGCTTCCAAGCTCATGCTGAAATCACAATCCCATTCATCGTTCCAACCTTCTAACAGCACCTGGAAATCGATCTCTTCTTCAGCAGTTAATTCAGCCGTCAAAATAGCTTCTGTCCAAGCTTCATCCAAAGCATTAGCTACTTCATAACTTTCTATGCCGTATTCTTCTACGTTATCCCAATCATCAATGCAACCTGCGGTGATGGCTTCTAAAATTACTAAAGCGTTTTTGCCGTCTCCGTGTTCGCTGAATTCCTGGGCTTGCTGAATCAGCTCTAAAATTTCTTCTGTAATCGGGTCTTCTTCATCATATTCATACTCGGAATATTTCTCAGCTTCTCGGAAAATATCTCGTACTTGTCGCCGAAAGGGAGCAGGATCGATCGCAGTGCGGCGTGGTATTTTAGTCAGTTGGTTTGTCGGCGCAGACACAGCGTTTGAATTAACGTATAGTTCGATCGCATTTATGAGCGACGGTTCCTGGTTGACTAAATCCTCTATCAACTCATAGATTTGGGCGTCGTTGAGGCGAGAGAGCAAGTCTTCCAGCATCTCGCCCTGTTCAATTCTTTCTGGTTCTCGCAGACACAACAACAGCGTCGCCACAATGTGTTTGCACCACCCACCGCTATCGTAAGGACAAGTGCAGAATACTGTAGAGGCTAATCCGGCATTAGTAAAGGGCAAGGTAACACGGTACGGTTCACATTGAGAACCCTCTACTGTGGCTTGCACCATATTGCCGCGGAGGACAGCGTTAGTAACATTGCCAGCTAAATAGTAGCGTTCACCCAGGTTGAGCGATCGCTCAGAGGTGTTATTCGCGATCGTCGCTTGACTAAGTTTGGGAATGGGCATCACACCATACCTCAGCAATTAAAGGATTAGACTCGATTTTACCTGAGAAATGCACTTCGTCTACGAATGGGACAGCTTATACAAAATGAGGAAAAAAATCAAAACGATAATAATAGCTGATCTGGTATCAATAAGTCTGCCCCAACAGTATATAATCCTCTGAAGGTCATTTTTGACCCCAAAGCCCTTAAACAAGAGTTAGTATTTTCCATGATGTTAGACACTAAAAGTCTCTTTAATGAAAGCTATTATCTGGCCAAAAACCCCGGTGTTGCTACCGCTGTAGCCAGCGGAAACTTCCCGAACGCATTGGCACACTTCACCCAGTTGGGTCAATTTGAGGGTCGCAGCCCTAGCGCCCTATTCGACACTAATTATTATCTCCTAAACAACCCCGATGTTGCAGCCGCCGTCAATAACAAAGCCACGACAGCAATACAACACTTCATTACTTTTGGAGAATCTGAGGGTCGCAATCCTAGCGCATTCTATAACAACAGCTATTATCTCGGGAAAAACCCCGATGTAGCTGCCGCCATCGATCGCGATGAAATTACAGGTATTGGTCACTTCATCCTATTTGGTGAATCCGAAAATCGCAGTCCCAGCCCTTTATATAACGATAGCTATTATCTGGGGAAAAACCCAGGTGTGGCTGCTGCTGTTAAGCGCGACGAAATCACGGGCATCGAACATTATATCCAGTTTGGCGCTGCTGAAGCACGCGAAGTTACACCATTTATTAAGTCTGGCGATTCAACTTTGCCGAATGGCGTTGCTGCTGGCGATACCACCCAAACTTCAACGGTTTTGTGGACGCGCACCACAGTTCTCGGTAATGTTGTCTTTGAATATTCCACCGATCGCAACTTCGGCAATATTCTCGGCACTCTCACGAATACAGCCACCGATATCGCCATGCCGGTGAAAGTCCAACTGACGAATTTAAAGGCAGGAACTCAATATTTTTACCGCGTGCGTGATGCCGCTGGAACTTCAGCAGTTGGACAATTTCGCACTGCTGCTGAGTTGGGAAGTCGCCAAGGTTTACGATTTGGCGTGGCTGGCGATTGGCAAGGGCAACTAACTCCTTTCCCGGCGATCGCCAATGCACCGGAACGCAATCTCGACTTTTTTGTGCGCCTCGGCGACAGCGCTTATGTAGACGATTTATCGCCGGATTTACCAGGAGTCAGACAACCGAAAACTCTTGAAGAGTTTAGCACCAAGCAGAATGAAGTTTACTCTCAGCGTTACGGTCTCAATACCTGGGCTAATTTGCAAGCTTCTACTAGCATCTATTCTACCTGGGACGACCACGAACTCACCAATGATTTTGCCGGAGGTGCAGCGGCTGCCGAGTCGCCTCAGAAGGAAGGAATTTTCGGGACTGGGGGAGGCTTTGTCAACGATACGCCTGTATTTGACGACGCTTTGCGAGCATTTCAAGCCTACAATCCCCTGCGAGACGATTTTTACGGCAATACGAGAGACCCCCGCACTGCTAACGAACAGAAGCTTTATCGCTACAATACCTACGGTAGTGATGCCGCTACATTTGTGTTAGATTTGCGCTCTTTCCGCGATAATTCCTTAAAAAGTATTGCGGAAACTTCCGACCAGGCTACTGTTAATAAGTTTCTCAACGATGCCTTTACCCCGAATCGCACGATGTTAGGGGCGGTGCAACTTCAGGACTTGAAAAATGACTTGCTGAAATCGCAACAAAATGGCATTACTTGGAAGGTGATTATGTCAAGCGATCCGATTCAAAATTTTGGCATTCCCGTTGCAGGCGATCGCTGGGAAGGTTATGCGGCTGAGCGAACAGATTTGCTGCGTTTCATCAAAGAGAATAACATCAAAAATGTGGTCTTTGCCACCGGAGATTTTCACGGATATGTCGTGAATAACGTCACCTATCAAGACGCCGCAGGTCAGCCGCAAATCCCCACGGATGTGATTGATGTAATGACGAGTCCCGTTGCGATTCAGTTGAATATTGGGCAAGGGCCGTTTGCCGCCCCCTTTGGCCCGGCAACAGTTGCTTTTACGCCCGCCGCCCTCCTGCCACAATCTGAAAAAGATCGCTATAATTCATTGCCCACAAGGGAACAAAAAGATGCTTTTGTCCGCAATATTCTGGATACTCGGACAGCGCCGCTCGGATACGATCCAGTAGGTTTGGAAGGTTCTGGGATTGATGCTAAACTGCTTCAGGGACAATATTTAGGAGTGCATACCTACGGCTGGAATGAGTTTGAAATCACCCCTCAGACGCAGCAGTTGCTGGTCACGACTTACGGCATTGAACCCTACACCCAGTCACAACTTGATGCTAATCCCCAAGCAATTATCAATCAAAAGCCGTTTATTGTGAGTCAGTTTGTGGTTAATCCCAAGTAATTGAATGGCTCGCTCTCCTAAAAAAGGCTGGGATTAAACAGGGATAATCTTTATTTTCGGGATCTCAGATCGGGTTTAATTTTAGGATTAGACTTATTCCGAAAATAATTGGGACGGGCTAGAAGCCCCACAAGAAAAAAATTGTGGGGCTTCTAGCCCGTCCCCAAAATTGATTAAAAGGACTTTGGTAAGAGGTTTATTTTATGCTAAAATTAAGACAGCAATTTTTCGGATGAAAATTATGCAGTCAACTACCGAAAGCCTCATGGGAAAAGTTACAACAACGCTAGCGATTCAAAATCTGATAGATCAAGCTGATGCCGAACGAGGCATGATTCCGGTAGAGCAAATCAGGTCTGTCATTCTAGAAAATGTTTGGCTCTTCCTTACTTAGTATGCCAAACTAACAATTAAAATGCCCAGGACAGCAAACATCTATTTTTGTAGTTTTCAAAATTCCTAAAGCCATATGCAGAACGTTTTATTAACTTAAGCTTGTTGTTAATACCCTCAACAA
>JBBSNU010000265.1:0-6908 GCA_038260455.1 Chroococcales cyanobacterium
GCTGGTGGCTCAAACTTCTCCATTACAGGAAGTTGGCACCGACTCGCCTCTTTTTGACCTTGGTCTAGAGTGCCGGCTTCTGTTGGAGGCGATCGTAACTCGATAGTCGAACGACCTTACTTTGTCGTCAGGGACTTTTCTAAATTACAAATCGGGAGATATTTGAGGTTGAGACAAGTCTAACCTTATAACGGCGCGATCGATCAAACCTCCCTCGCACTCGGTTAAGAGTTTGTGGCCTGCGGTAACTTTCAACCACTATTTCTCTGGATGCGGTCAGAATTCGTGTCGGGAATGCTGGGTAGAAAACAGAACACCGGCAATTTGAGTTTTGGCAGAAGCACCCCACCAAACGATATGGAATTCCTGCGATCGAATCGGGCATCAACAATGCCCGTCGCCATTTCAAATTGCAGCAGTTAGCATACCGGAACTTTTTCTTGGTTGACTGTTACCGGCCCCAAGTAGGGAGAAAAGGAACGTATTATAAAGTCCCGCTGTTGAGATTTGTCTACAGCAACTTTCAGTCCCGCTTCAAAATGATCCGTTGCATCTTCCCAAGTATAATTTACTACCTTGGCATAGGCTGCTTCGGACAGGGCTCGCCACTCGGCATTGGGCAACTGACAGATACGCTCTATGGCTTTTGCCATTGCTTCAGGATCTTCGGGTCTGAATTTCAAATTGCAGCAGTTAGCATACCGGAACTGGTTTTGGGTTGTGCATTTCCTGCTTCAAGTAGGGAGAAAAGGAAACTATTTTAAAGTCCCGCTGTTGAGATTTGTCTACAGCAACTTTCAATCCCGCTTCAAAATGATCCGTTGCATCTTCCCAAGTATAATTTACTACCTTGGCATAGGCTGCTTCGGACAGGGCTCGCCACTCGGCATTGGGCAACTGACAGATACCCTCTATGGCTTTTGCCATTGCTTCGGGATCTTCTGGTCTGACAAGTATGCCACTACCGCCGCTCAAAATTTCCGGAGCCGCGCCTGCAGGGGTACTGATGACGGGAGTGCGGCACGCCATCGCTTCGATAATTGGCAAGCCGAAGCCTTCAGAGCGGCTCGCCAGCAGCCACGCATCGCATTTGGCGTAATAGTCTTTAAGTTTGTCTTGGTCGGGTTGAATTACATACTCGGCATTAATCGGTAGGGGCAATTCCGAGGATGGGGCATCTGTACCGAAGGCAACCAGACGCAGGTTAGGATTTTTTTTAGAGGCTAGAGAAAAAGCTTTGAGGGCAATGTCGGTTCCTTTCCAGTAAGTTGTAGAGTACATCATGCCAATGGTCGGAACCGATTGTTTGTTGCGAGGACAGGCATAAAATTGCTTAGTGTCAACGGTCGGAGGAGCTAAGGAAACTTGGCTATCCTCGTATTTAGTCCGAGCTAGGTCAACTAACCACTGAGAGATGGTAATTTTGTGCATGGGCAGCATCCAGGTTGCTTCTACCCTACCTTCAGGTAGATAGTCAAAAACTTCGTGGTGCTGGATAAAATAAGCTTTTGCTCCTTTACTGGGAGATAGTTTTGCTACCCACTCGGCGGTTTCCCACCAGGTGGCAACTACTACGTCAGCGTCAGGTACATCTTTGTCCTCTATCGGGCGCGATCGATCGGTAATTTTTTGTTCTACACCTAAGTTATCAAAAAATGAGGGCTCGTTTTCAGGTGTAGAAATCCAACCCCGTCCCCGCAGCAGCGACTTGACTTGCCGGCGCAGACTCGCTTGGGCGTGGGGTACAGAGATGACGAACACTTCGTGCCCTCGCTTTCTCAGAAGCTCTGCGAAAATAGAGACTACTCGTATTCCACCAGTCAGAGACAGAGTAGGAAGAACAAAGGTGATTTTCATTTTTAAGTCCCGCTGAAGACTCCGACTTTTCACGGCGCTACGAGCGCTAGTTTTAGAGTCAGACAGGAAAGAGGGGCGGGTGGATATTAATTACCGCTTTCCTGCTGTGTACATAGAATCCAACCTAGCGAATGTTCGCAACATCCCAGTATCGATCTGCCGCAACTTTTTTGCTGTCATTGAACTGATAATAACGATTGATTCGAGCGCCCAACAGTTCCTCTAGGGGTAATTTTCATGTAGGGGAATGTTCCTCCTCAAGACAGATACCTCATCAAACAGCAGATTTTTTGGTGGCAAACAAAGCTCAACAACTCTTCCCGTCCGATATAACAGAAGTTACTTATCTTACAGACAGGGATGTACGGGAAACCCAACATCACCCAACTTTTATTTCCCTAGCTAAAGGTAACATTCGTAACAATATTCAGTCAACCGATCCCTCATCAAAAAGCAGGTTTTTTGGCAGCAAACACGCCCGCGAAACAACTCTTCCCGTCTAATATAACAGAAGTTGCTTATCCTACAGACAGTGATGTACGGGAAACCAAACATCACCCAACTTTTATTGCGTGAGCTAAAGGTAACATTCGTAACAAAAATCAGTCAAGGGACGATCGCCGCCGGCAAAAGTTTATACAGCCGCCTCAAAGAGGTAAATTATTAATGGGAGAATATTGATTTACAGAGCGCCCAATTACTCTAAAGACTGAACTGCGACTGTAATTTTGTGTAACTGTAATGTAATTTTTCCGAAAAAATATCGTATTTTGTCAGGATTGAGAGATGGTGGTTTGTTGAAATAGCGGCATGGGGCGATCGCGCGAAGGACACTCTTGGAGGTGAAAATCAGAGAAAAAATCAGGTTTTTCAACCGTTATCCCTCGCTCTTACTTGTCGTATTTTCATGAAAAAACCCGATTTATACGTCCGGGAATGTTTGAAAAAGGAAGATTCCCAATCCGGCTACAGAACATAGAGTTTCGCCAGTATAAATTTATTATTTTCGGAGACAAGGAAGCAGCATCGGATGTTTTAGATTCAGAAACGCAGCGGGAAGGGGGAAGCAGAGAGAAGGAAGCAGAATCGGATATTTCGGCTGGTAAAAAATGGATGATTTTCCAAGTCAGCGATACTAGAATTGGGATGAATGCAGAGCAAATTGAGAGAGTATTTTAATGTTTTACGCAAGTGGACGAGGGGAGTATCTGAGCGCAAGCTTTTGTAGTGCTGTCCTCGCTCGCTTGGTTGTAGAAACAAGCGAGTGAAGACAGCACTCAAACAAAAAATGCTGGGAGCATCTGGTGTTTGGCATCTTGTATTGTGCGAGCGTCCCCGCTCGCGAGTACAATACACGAGCGGGGACGCTCGCACGCTCAATAAAAAAAATGCTTTTTGCAAAACACAGATGCTCCCAAAATGCTTTTTGCAAAACACAGATGCTCCTGCGGACAATTCTGCAGTATTGCGGTACGGGTTTGGGACGGGAAATCGCTTAGTCGCAAAGAAATTATGTCCGATGATGGGAGGAGATATTATACCAATTTCATAAAGTAGCGCTAGATATTACCCCCCCAACCCCCCCGCGAGTTCGGGGTGGCTCAGACTTCATCAATAGCACATCTTTAGAAAAATGGTATTAGTCTGGAGAGCGAGTTGGAGAAAGTGTCAAAATTTACTGTATAATTGCCAGCGATTATCGCTAAATAATTAGCTAATTAAATAGGATTTGCCAAGCAATAATTGCCAGCGCTAAATCGGCGATCGCGTGGCTGATATAACTAGGCCAAAGTGAACTGTAAGTCAGATAACACTGCGACCAAATTATCCCGGCGGCGAAGACAGCTAATGAGCCTAAAATCACACCGCGCCAGTCGCTGTAAGCTGCGATTACAAAAATGTGGTGGAGGGTGAAAAATAGTGAACTCAGAAATATTGCTGTTTTTCCCGGCATCAGAATCTGGCATTTGTTGCAGACAAACCACCGCCAAGTAAATTCTTCAATTAGTGAATTAACTAGCACAAAATATGCTTCAATCATCAAGTAAATATTAGGGCTGCTAATACCCAATTGCTGCGCTTTTTCTTTAGCAACTACAGGATCGATCCAGTGCTGACCGAAAAGGCTGTAGATACCCACAATCACCGCAAACATGAATATTCCCCAAATAGCTCCAGACAGCAATTCTCGGCGCTTGGGGAGGGAGAAACGCAGTTTTTGCCGATCGACTAAAACAGACCAGGCGATCGGAAAAACCAGCAACCAAACTTGACACAAGGCTGACAGTGTTTGTCCCCAGATTCCGGGAGCAATATACAATGCTGTTACTGTACCAATACTCGCAGCAGGGACAAGCAGTGTGAGAGCTAAGAGTGCTTTTTTGCGATCGCCCGTGTCTAGCATTTTTCACGCTTCATTGGAAAATTGGATTGAGATCAAAGGTAAAAGCTTGACCGCAGCGGACAGGCGAGTTTTGTGCCGCTTATAAAAGTGGCGGGCTTTTGTTGCATCAAAAAATTGGTAGAAGGGCGATCGCACTTTCGATCCAACTAATCAGGAATTACTCTAAATTTACTCAGTTGTCTGCTTTTTGAAATCCGAGCGATCGTTCTATTTCAGGTTCAGCACCATTTTGCAGCCAATCAAGGGGTTTTTCTGCTATTTTGGCTGGGTTTACCCATATAATACGTTTAAGCAGATCGACATCTACTGCTACTTTAGCAAAACATTGTCTCACTGTGTCATCAAGTGAAATTACTGTGCGATCTGTAGCGATCGCAGCTTCCACCAACCGCAAATCTTTAAGCATTACTTCCCGTTCTTTATCGCTCTCGGCTATTGCTTCAACTTGACACCACAAATCATTATCTACCGCGATATCGCAGGGACATAGTTTCTTCTTGGCCACCATCCGGCGCAGCCATATACGAGCGGATTTTGATTGATGTTTGTTCCACTCATCTCTAATATCTGGAGTCATCACAACTCGGTGAGAAATATCCAAGACAGCTTCGAGAAAATCGCGACAGTAAACAGATCTGGGATAGGTTGCATCTTCTCCCCCAGCAGCACGCGCCACAGAAGCATCAATTACCAGGCGTTTAGAAACTTTATCTGCCATGTTAACGCTTCCACAAAACAGCTTCTGCTGCATTCAAATAGCGGTTTTCTAGATGCAAAGAAACATCGCCCAAATCTTCAGGCCAATCTCCAAAAGCTCCCGTCTCGTCTAAATCGGCACTGCTGACTTCTGTAACACCATCGTCGCGCCGTTTAAACCAGTGAAGTTTTACTAAATCCGGTAATATTTTACCCTCGGCCACTAACGATTGAACTGCTAAAAGCAGCAATTCACTGTGAGTTTCTAGAACTACTCGCACACCTCTATTTGCAGAATCCACTAAGATTTGTGCTAAAGCAACTTGAGCGCGAGGATGCAAGTGAATTTCCGGCTGTTCTAGATAAACTAATTGTCCTGGTTCTGCTACAAGCAAGGCAACTAAAACAGGCAACGTTTGCGATACTCCCAAGCCAACATCAGCAATACTAACAGTATCGCTTGCACTCCCGCTGCGGGATAAACGACCTACTAGCAGTTCAATTTGTACGTCATTAATCTGTCTGGCTTCAACTTTCCAGTTAAGTCCTAAGAACTCTAAAGCTTGACCCAATTTTATCAGTCGATCGTCTTTTGTTTCTTGCCAGTAATTAACTATACTAGCAACATAATTTTCAAAAAAGCCCGGAAATTCACTGCCAACTCCTGCGGTATTGTAGGTGCGTTCAGGATTGCCTCTCAACCCCGGAACGTGGACGATGCGGCGAATATGTTTTTGAAAGTTTATTGCCAAATAGGATGAACTAAACTGAGTGTCGCCAAGTTGCAAGTCTAAAAAACCTCGGACATTACTCACACCCCATAGTGGGGGTTCTTCCTCAATATTATCTAACAATATATTGTAATCCTCAGCCAGATATTCGGGAATAATTTTAATCAATTCTTGATGCTGCATTCCTGGATAAATAGTAATATTTTTACCATCATCAGGAAGACAGTAAATCGCTTTAACAACTTTAATACCCTGCTTGGGCTGCTTTCTAAATAAGCTCACGAAAAAATTATCTTTCTCTAGATTCAGCCTGACATAAAACTCATCCCTGTATTTTTCTGGAGAGAGTTTAGACAATACCTGTTCTGCTGATGTAAATTTAACATTAGGCCCGTCAAGTTTCAAACCACCGGGGTCGTAAGGGGCTTCTAGCGTTTGCTTCATCAGCAATAGTGGCTGCATGATGCTAGACTTACCAGAACTGTTAGCACCGGCTAGAATTGTCAGCGATCGCACTTCAATTTGGCACTCTTCGTAAATAGACTTGTAGCCGCATACCGCAATTTCAGTAATTCCCTGTACAGGCTCTTTGTTCTCGGTTTCAAAGGAAGTGGATTGAGTCATAATGTTATGTTTGCATTTGCTGCTCTAAATATCATAATATAATCTAATCCCTAGTAGCTGTGTATTTTGGCTAAATGACGATCGCAATTGACTTTGGAACTAGCAACACCGTCGTCGCTCGCTGGAATCAAGCTCTCCAGCAGCCCGAAACTTTGAAATTACCGGGATTGTCGGCAATCTCGGCTCAAAACCCGCCCCTAATTCCCAGTTTACTCTACGTTGAGGACGCTGCTCAAAGTAAAGTCGTCCTCGGTCAGCAAGTCCGCGACAAAGGCCTGGATCTGAGTGGAGATTCTCGATTTTTCCGCAATTTTAAGCGGGGAATTGGCACTTCGGTGCAGGGTTTTGTGCCGGAAATTGACGGGCAAATTGTGGATTTTGAAAGAGTCGGTGAGTGGTATTTGAGCCGAATTGTGAGTTCAATTCGCGAACTGCCCTTGCCGGTAGATTCTTTGATTTTTACTGTGCCGGTAGATAGTTTTGAAGCTTACCGCCATTGGTTGGGTAAAGTGTCTGAATCTCTGCAAGTAGAACAGGTGCGGATGTTGGACGAACCGACGGCGGCTGCTTTGGGTTACGGTTTAGCCGATCGCGAA
>JBBSNU010000266.1:0-6907 GCA_038260455.1 Chroococcales cyanobacterium
ATGCTAGGGTATTCAATTAAATTACTAATTCATTATCTAAAATTTGGAGATGTTCCAATTACCCATCAAAATCCCAGAAATCATTTTCGGCTCCCCTCTCGTATTTTTGCCCGTATCATACTCTGATTCAGCAACGCCTTATTTTTTTGAGGGCGTTGCTAAACTTGAATATGAATTCAGATTATTCGCTATCAACCGAAGAGGATTTACAGGCTTCATAGTCATAAACCATAAACCTAGTTAAATCGTAAATCTCTCGTTAAAAATAGTCAATTTTTCATAAAAACCCGGTTTCTTTCTTGTGAGTAAATCCTGCTTAAGAAAGCCGATTTGACTCAGTTTGATTTGCCCGCAATTGGGATGTTGATTCCCGTCTTGCCTTCAGCCATCGTCTCCGTTCCCAATTCACCGAACCAGTGATTAATAAAATACTGGGTATTAAGCCGATGAATACATATAGAATGCGACTATAAATTCCGCCAAAAAGACCGAAATGAAGAGTGCCGATCGCAATCATAAACTTTAACATAGGTGGCGGTTCTACAACGCGATTGACTGTCAACACTTCCCCACTATATCGGTTCAGTTCTACATTACTCAGAGCAAATCGAATTAACTCGTGAGGAAGTTGCTTGCTAACTGTAATTTTTTCTGGTTCATGTTCGTCAAAAACTACATAAGTCGTTTTTCCATCCGGCATGGCTGCATCAGCTTTGCGTAACAGTTCACTTAAAGCTATGGGTTGTTTCGCAGGGGGCAAAACTTTTGCCAATTGCGGAGATTGATTGAATGAAAATTGCAGAACTAAAAATGACAATATCGCACCTGTAACAGCCAGAATTAGTAAAAATGTACTTGATAAAATGCCTCCGACTTGATGGATATCGTAACTTAATAATGGTAGTGGTGCAGTCGTGCGAACTGTAAAGCCTGTTTTCAACTTTCGCCAACCACTCCACAATATTATCCCTGTAATTACGATTAGTAAAAATAGCAAACCAGTTATACCGACAGTCACCATTCCCACTTGACCTAGAGCTAATTTGTAGTGGAAGTTGTAGAGAAATCCTATTGGTGAATTATCCCATTTTCTCGCTCCCAAAATCTTAGTCGTGTAAGGATTAACAAATGTATCTAAGCTTTCTCCGTCTTGGGCTTTTATTGTGATCTGATAGCTGCCATCCGGCGTTTGAGGAAAGCGAATTGACTCTAAGGGGAAATTAGGATAAGCAGCTTGCACTGGTGCGATCATTTCATCCAGCGATGCTAGCTTTGCTTGGGGAACAACTCGCATGAAAGATGGGTGAATCGCGCGATCTAGTTCCTGGTGAAATACAAGGGCGCTACCAGTCAAACTAATCACAGTTAGTAATAGCCCGATCGCAATCGCAATCGAACCATGTATTGTTAGTATCAATTTGCGAATTTTCATGGTGAAAAAAATGATTAAGTATCAAACAAAACAAATTTTATGACTTTTTGAGGCCTTTAGGGTTTTTCTCCTGCTACTACAGATTAACCGAATCTAATGCCGAGCATTTCCAATAAAAAGAGTGAGAGTTATTAGCGGGATTGGATCGCGATCATTCCATAATATTTCTGGTTTTACGGTAAGTTTCATTGATTTTTTCTGATTCTTATCAAAGTTGATATGAGTCATGTTAATTTTGGTTGTTAACTACGATCGGGGGCGGGTTTACAGGCTCCTATAGCGCTTGATTACAGATATTAGTAAACCCGCCCCGAAGCGAAATTATGGTAAATTCACCTGTCATACCATTTTTCTAAAGATATGCTATAGATGAATTCTGAGCCCCCCCTTACTAAGGGGGGGTTGGGGGGGTAATATCTAGCGCTACTTTATGAAATTGGTATCACTCTCCTGTGCCACACTTAGTTTTGCCACCACCACAATAAGTGGCAAACCAAGGACTAAATTTAGTCGCATCCTCTGGATCTTTGGTCATATTCACCAGTGTTGCAAAGCTAGATGGCTTACTGGCATAACGAAAGTGCATATGTATTGGTTCACCATTTGCTTCACCATGCGGCGGTACGAAACTGAGATACTGGAACTTATTACAGTTTGGATCTTGCTTTTCCTGTTTCACCAACTCAAATAAATCCCAAGTTATTTTGTATTCGGCGTAATACTTGGAATCGCCAGTTGCACCCATGTAGACATACTGACAATTCCGTGCGATGGGTTTTTTCCCGGCTGCATCTTTGTAGAAGCTAAATTTCTCCATCTTCTCGATATCAATGCGTTTGGGATTGCGCGGATCTTTGACAGAGTTCTGGTGTTCTGTGTTGAGATTAAACACGCCATTAAATCCTAAGTAAGGGACTTTGTAGGCATTCATAGAGATCACCTGAGTGGCTATAGGTGATGGCGCAATTTTTGGGGGCGCTTGATTAACAGCCTTTTCAGGGGTGCTTGAAGCGTTTGTTGTAGCTGTTTGAACATCAGGTTGATTTGCTTGTGGTTGATTTGATTCGGCTTGACACGCGATCGCGATTAACGCAGTTACAACGAGAATTGCCTTGACTTTAAATCGTTTCATGGTGGAATCTCCTGCTCTAAAAAATCACAACTTGATTGAGTTGTTTCCGAATTGTGAAAAACTCTCAGAATTGAATTGAAAATGAACCAACTACTCTCAAAGGTTCTCCTACTTCGATTCTTGTTGTGCCAAAAGGTGCACCTGGAGAGTAGTCAATATCGAAAATGTTTTTAACATTGACTGCCAAGCGCCAATTGTCTCGACGGTAAAAAATAGCAGCATCCGTCAGGAAATAACTATCCACCTGAAAACTGTTCTCAAGATCCCCTTCTCGTTTCCCAGCAAAGTTGAATCCAATTCCGAAGCCTAACCCTTCTAAATCACCGCTTTGAATGGTGTAAGTTGTCCACAGACTGGCCCTGTGTTTGGGAACACCAATCAAGCTATTACCCTTTTCAATTTCATTATCTTTAGTAACTTCAGCATCTGTGTAAGCGTAGGCGGTGATGATATTCCATCCAGGCAGAATCTGGCCAGAAAGATCGAACTCAACTCCTCGGCTCCGTTGCTCGCCTGTTGCCACAGAGAAAAATGAATCGTTGGGGTCAGGAGTGCCAACATTTTGCTTGGTAATGTCAAAATACGCCAAAGTAGCAGAAATCCTATTTTCGAGTAATTCAGTTTTAATACCGAACTCAAATCCTTGACCTTCTTCGGGTGGCAAGAGACTACCATCGGCGAAAGTTGTCGTGACGGGAAGAAAGGATCGCGAATAGCTGCCGTAGAGAGAAAGCTGTGGAATAGGTTGATACACAATTCCCACTCGCGGCGTAAAAGCATCATTAGTTTCGGTAGTTTTCACATCAGTCGGAGTGAAAAAACCCTCTAAACTACCGATTGTTTGCTCTACCGTGTCGTAGCGGATGCCAGCCAGCAGTTTCAAATTATCAAACAGCGAAATTTGATCTTGTAAATAGACTCCTAGCCTGTCGCTATCTACCTTTTGATCGAAGAAACCAGGAAGAGTTCCAAAGCCAGGCCTGGGAACGGTTCCATAAACGGGGTCGAAAAAATTTAACGGTACCGGTAAGTCAAAATCAAGCCTCCCAATCGCTGTATCTTTGGTGCGACTCAGGTCAACCCCCACCAATAGAGTATGCTTTACTGAACCTGTAGCGAAGTTACCCACCAAGTTGGTCTGTAGGGAGTAAGTTTCAGTCTCCACGTCAAACCCACCGTAATTGCGATCGCCAATGCCAGTTACCTCATCAAATGAGAAGGGAACGAAGTAAATCTTTGCTCCATATATCTATCTGAATATCGAAATGCGTTACGGAATGTCCAGTTATTACTAAACCGATGATCAAAGTTATATCCAGTAGTTAAAAGTTGGATTTTTGTGTAATCGTCTGGCTCTCCAAAGATGCGATTGCGAGGAGTATCAAGTAGCTTATCGCCCGCAGCAATTCGACCAAAGTCTATAGGTTGCTGGATATCTGAATATTGTAATAGAACGGTGAAATCAGTGCGATCGCTAATTTTCCAAGTCACCACTGGCGCAACTAGCACCCGATCGATATCTTGCTCAAAGTCACGAAACCCTTCTGAGTGTTCGTAAACTGCATTCAATCGGTAGAGTAAACTACCATCGGAGGTTAAGGGGCCAGAAATATCAATGCGAGGGCGAGCAAATCCATAATTACCTAACTGAACTTCGGCCTCGTAAAACGGATTTGATAGAGGTTGTTTGGTAACAACGTTAACAATACCGCCCGGTTCAATTTGACCAAATAAGATTGAAGCTGGCCCTTTGAGAACTTCGATGCGCTCAATTATTGCTGTGTCTGGGAACAAGTCACTCCCTCCTACAGAAGCATAATCTCTGAAACCATCAACCAAAACAGGAGAACCAGTAAAACCACGAATAACCACGTTGAGTCCCTGACCTTCAGAACCACCACTAAAAGTCACACCGCTGACGTTGTTTAGTGCGTCTTCTGCTCGGATTACTTGTTGATCTTCGATTACTTCTTGAGGTATTACTTGAATCGACTGAGGAATATCTCGAATTGGCGTATCGGTTCTTGTTGCAGTGGAAGCGTTGGGCTGTAGATAAGGAGTTTGCTGATTGCCGGTGACAATGATATTAATTTTTTCTGTGCTGACACTCAGAACTAAACCGCTGGCGCTTCTGAGTACACCTGCTGTTGGCAAATTTTCTTGACCCGTGATGTTGATACGGATACTATTGCCATCCACCTGAGTCACCGTGACTAAATTAATTCCCTCAAATGGATTTTGGGCCCGAAATTCCTGACCATCAGGTAAGGCTAATTGAGCATTAGCAATATCCGCAATTAAAGTTTTGCCCTCAGTCCTGGTCTTCGCTTGCAGGACTTGCCCCTCTGCTGTTTCTAAAATGACTTCTAAACCTGCCTGTGTTGGGTTTAATCGCACCCCTGTTACTTGTACGACTGATTGAGAGATTTGCACAACATCTGAAAAGTTGGTCAAACTCGGTCTCGACGGATTTAATAAGCTTTCTACACTGGTATTCGGACGAGCTATTTCGTCGAGTTTTGGTATTGCTGCTGTGGGCTCTTTTGCCGGTGCTGTCGGTTCAATATTAGGAATAGGATTCGGGCGATCGCCATCCGGCTTGGGAACAAATGTCAAGTCAGAATTGGGTTTTTGGTCGTTGTTTTCTACCGGTACCTTGACTTCTAACTCCTCGCTTTCAGATGAGGGCTTTTCTTCGATGGTTTTTTGGGGCTCGATCGCAGAAGCCATCGCCCACCATTGAGATTGAGTGCGATCGTCCTCTTTTGAGGGATTTATTGAACTCGGATCGGGGGCACTCTCAGGCGCAGCTTCACCAGAGTCAGGGTTAGCGCCGTCAGAGAAACTCCTTGGCCCAACTGCTGCTACGGGCATGATACCAACGCCGAGCAGTGCCACAAAAAAAAACGGCAAACACAGTTTCATTTCCACACCACACACTTAAAAAAATTGAGACGCTACACCATCTGTAAGAGCGAATCCACCGATTGATCTGCACTCTGGTCACTTGTACTCTGCTGAAAACCTACCTACACAAACACGGAAACCAAGTCTGTGAGTAACAGGCGCAGCTATGCTGCTCGTAGTTTCAATCTAGTTTCCTGACATGAGGGATGATGCTCTCCGGTCGCAGTCAACAACCCAGTAATTATTGCATATTATTTGCATTAACTTCATTAAAATAAACAAATTTTTTGCAAATGTCAAGCAAATAGTTATTTGATTTTTGATCGAGTTTGTTTGGTTTTTGGCAAAATTTCACTGTACTGCCGACAAGTGAGGGGCGCTGTTGGAATTCGCCGCGCTTTAAGCTGCAAATCGGTTGAAAATTGGCTTCTGCATTGGATGAGTCCGTTGTATGACACAATAAAACCTATGATTTTCGAGGAATTAGATTAAAAATTATTATCTATGAGTCTACGGTTCACTTAACACTATTTATGCCCCGGAGATCCCCCTAAATCCCCCTTAAGAAGGGGGACTTTGAGAGCTTTCTTGTCCCCCCCTTTTTAAGGGGGGTTAGGGGGGATCGTCTTAAGTAAACCGTATTGGCTTCTAGATTGGATGAGTCCGTTATTTTCCACAATAAAAACTATGATTTTCGAGGAATTAGATTAAAAATTATTATCTATGATTGCTCGCCAAAAGCGATTATTTAGCTTTTTAAAATTTAGCTTAATTAATAACTAATCTCAATAAGCTCTAGTCACACCTAAAAAACGTTTTGAAGAAACGATCGCAGTTACCGACAGTGCGATCGCCGATTTCAAGATTTCAGGGTTGCAATGAGTGCAACAAGTAGAATGGCTCAACATTTGAAGGATTTTTGAGAAATCTCCAGTAAGCTGTTTTGCATCCCAATTGTCTATGGTGATTGAGGGGGAGAGGGGGAGAGAGGGAGAGGGGGAGAGGGGGAGAAGATTTTTGATCGATCGTCGAAATATACAATTTAAATGCACAATAGCTTAAAAGTTCGACAGGTTTAGACTTCCTGCGCTACAGGTGCCAGCACCAGCCTCATCAATTAGCTTTTAGCTTTCTGCAAGACGGAGAAACAGAAAGCTATATTTTATTGAAAAAACACGGTTTCTAAGCACTCGTGCGTCAATCCTACGATCTTTAGTAAATCTGCATCGGGGAATTGCAGTTTAAGGGTATGAGAAAATTATCAAGTAGGAATTCTACTAACTCTCTACTTGATCGTAGCAATCCCTAACTTAGCTCCCTTAATTCGGCGCAATCGATCCATAACTTCCACAACATTTCCGTGATTGACACCTTGATCCGCGTTCAAAATAATTAAAGAAGTCTGATTTGACCCCATAACCTGCCGCACCGCACCC
>JBBSNU010000267.1:0-6905 GCA_038260455.1 Chroococcales cyanobacterium
CGATCGTCCGCTGGCGATGAGTCGGGGAGATGGGGAGATGGGGAGATGGGGAGATGGGGAGATGGGGAGATGGGGAGATGGGGAGATGGGGAGATGGGGAGATGGGGAGACTGGCGAGAAACCGGGTTTCTACGAGTTTTGCATTGAGTGGCGATAAATCTAGAAATAAACCCGGTTTCTGAAACTACTAATGACTGATGAGGGGCGATAAACCCGGTTTCTACGAGTTTTGCATTGAGGGGCGATAAATCTAGAAAGAAACCCGGTTTCTGAGGTCACTAATGACAACTGTCAACTGACAACTGTCAACTGACAACTGTCAACTGACTGATGACTTTTTAAATGCGCGCCAGCTTAAGATTAAAAGTACAAAAATAATGATAAAT
The DNA here is from genome assembly GCA_038260455.1 of Chroococcales cyanobacterium. GTDB lineage: Bacteria > Cyanobacteriota > Cyanobacteriia > Cyanobacteriales > Microcoleaceae > Microcoleus. The sequence continues at coordinate 387 of JBBSNU010000267.1, forward strand.
GCCTTAGCCCTACCCGTAACAGAAGAAAGTCAAGTCGGAGAAGCGCGGCGAATTGCAGTCGCCCTCGCGGCCGAAGTCGGATTTGACGAGACCGATCGCGGTAAAGTGGCAATTGTCACCGCCGAAGCTGCAAAAAACGCGGTCAAACACGCCCGCGAAGGAGAAATTTTGCTGCAAACTTTAAAAACAGAGGCAGGATATAGCATTGAAATAGTAGTGCTAGACCGGGGGCCGGGAATGGCAAATGTCGGCCAGTGTTTGCGGGACGGTTTTTCGACTGCGGGAACTCTCGGAACCGGACTCGGCGCCATTAAACGCCTTTCTAGTTTTTTTGATATTCATTCTGTACCGAAACTGGGGACAGCTTTATTAATGCGCTTGGAACCGACTCAAAATCGCCTGGAAACCTCCCAAAATAGCAATTACTTGGAATTTGGGGTCGTCCGTTTGCCGAAAGCAGGAGAGCAAATTTGCGGGGATTCCTGGGCTACCGAAAATTACCGGGACAAAAATCTGATTTTAGTTGCTGACGGGCTCGGCTACGGGGTTTTGGCCGAGGAAGCTTCGCAAGAAGCTGTCCGGGTATTTGGGGAAAGTGCTAAACTCGGGCCGAAAGCTATTTTAGAGAAGGCGCACGCTGCTTTAAAAAGTACCAGAGGAGCGGCTGCTGCGATCGCCCTGATCGATCGTACCGAACAAACAGTCTGTTTTGCCGGAATTGGCAATATCTCTGGTGTAGTCGTGACAGATAACCGTAGCCGCAGCATGGTTTCTTACAACGGTACTGTTGGACATCGGATGCTAAAAGTAGCAGAATTTGTCTATCCTTGGTCGCCGCATTCCTTGCTAGTCATGCACTCCGACGGTTTGGCGGCGCAGTGGGATTTCAACCGCTATCCGGGTTTGGCCGCGAGACATCCGGCTTTAATCGCGGCGGTGCTCTACCGGGACTTCAAACGCACTCGCGATGATATGACAGTTGTAGTAGCTAAGGTAAGACAACTAGCTTAATACCACTTTCAAAAAAAAATGAAACTGTAGGCGAGAACTCAACCATGATAGTCATCAGTGATTCCACAATCGAAAATCGAAAGTCGAAAATCGAAAATGGCATGAGTTACCAAATCCTGACGACGGAAGTCCGCTTTGAGCAAGATATCGTACAAGTACGCCAAAGAGCGCGCCAAATTGCTAAGGGGCTAGGATTCGATTCCCAAGCACAAACTCGCATCGCCACAGCAGTTTCCGAAATTGCCCGCAATGCTTTTAAATATGCAGGCGGCGGTAAAGTAGAATTTATTGTCGAAGGCGAATCGCGCCAATTTTTTCGGACTCGGATTTCTGACAGCGGGCCGGGAATTGCTGATTTATCGGCGGTGTTGAGCCCCGATTTTCGATCGCAAACCGGTGCGGGACTCGGTTTAGCAGCGGCGAAACGGTTGATGGATGACGTGCAAATCGATTCTGCGCCCGATCGCGGAACTGCTGTACAGTTAATTAAGCAGTTTTCTAAACAAATGCCTGCTCTGAGCGCGATCGAACTAAATGAATTAGTTGACAAACTAGCGCGCCAAATTCCCGAAGATCCCTACGCCGAAATCCAGCAGCAAAATCAAGAATTGCTGCGAACTTTAGACGAACTCCGCCAGCGTCAAGAAGAACTCGTACAGTTAAATCAACAACTAAAAGATACCAATCGCGGAGTTGTTGCACTTTACGCAGAATTGAACGAAAAAGCCGAATTTCTCCAGCGCGCCAGCGAACTCAAAACCAGCTTTCTCTCCAATATGAGTCACGAGTTTCGCACTCCCCTAACGGCAATTTTAAGTCTTTCGGAAATTTTGTTAAACCGCATCGACGGAGAACTTTCACCAGAACAAGAAAAGCAAGTAAATTTTATTCACAAATCCGCCCTTTCTCTGGCAGAACTTGTTAACGACTCGTTAGATTTAGCCAAAGTCGAAGCTGGAAAAGTCACTGTTCGCGTTGCAGATTTTGAAGTCGAAGATTTGTTCAGCGCGCTGCGGGGAATGATGCGCCCCCTGCTACCCCAAAACTCTGCCGTTACTCTGATTTTTGAAGCGCCTCTGGAACTTCCAACCCTCACAACGGATGAGGGAAAACTTTCTCAAATTTTGCGAAATCTGATTTCAAATGCTCTCAAGTTTACCGAAGCCGGCGAAGTGCGAGTTGCTGCGGAAATGGAAGAGGGGGGAACTGTTACTTTTTCCGTGGCAGATACTGGTCTGGGTATTCCGCCAGCCGACCAAACGCGGATTTTTGAAGAATTTGTCCAAATCGAAAATCACTTGCAGAAAGGTGTGAAAGGCACGGGATTAGGATTATCTTTGTGTAAGAAAATGACTGAATTTCTGGGGGGAAGTATTGAAATAGAAAGTTCGCCCGGAGCGGGAGCTACTTTTTTTGTCAATTTGCCGATCGTGTATGATGGAGATTTAGAAAAACCTTTGGAAATGTCTGCTGCTAAGGGGGTGAAAACACCGCTTTTTCTAGCAAATTCTCGATCGCCTGTGCGGGATTCAGCAGCAAAAATTTTGGTGGTGGAGAATGAAGAGTGTTTTTCATTTTCCCAAAGACTTGCTGGCAAAAATTCATTGTATCGCGATCGGGGCTGCCAACGCTGCTGAAGGTTTGGGATGGTCGCCTAGTTTTTAGACTTGTTGCATAAATCTTCGATCGGGAAACCGCATATTTAAGGTAGATCAACGCAGATAGACGCAGATAATTTTAAGCTCGATCGGACTTACGGTTGAAACCAGGTTGACAAAAACAAAGTTTATTTAATTTGCAACAGGATTTAACACTTGTGCTGTAAAATGTATCAGTTCTAAGTTGCCGACTGTACAGTAGGGACTTAGGCTGTGTTTTTGTTTGTGTTAGCGCGATCGGCTAAAATCCAATACGGTTCACTTAACATATTTATGCCCCGGAGATCCCCCTAAATCCCCCTTAAAAAGGGGGACTTTGAGGACATTCTTGTCCCACCCTTTGTAGGGGCGGTGCCCCGTGCCCGCCCTGGTTAGGGGGGATCTGTCTTAAGTGAACCGTATTGGGCTAAAATCCACGATTGATTTTGTTTTTAGCAAAGGTTCGATCGCAAAATAATGCAACCTTAGCTAAGATCCAAAGCTCAGATCCAAACCCTTACAAAATAAGCCATTCTAGAATCTAAAATCTAAAATCGCCAATCCAAAATCTAAAATCGCATGACTTTCATTTCCCTTCAATATGTCCTATTTTTGTTAGTTTTGCTAGCAGCTTACTGGTCAGTTCCGCTGCAGTGGTGGCGGCTGTATATCATGCTGATAGGTAGTCTGATTTTTTACGCTTCGCTGCAAATTTGGTACATTCCTCTGCTGTTAGTCAGTATTTTGTTTAATTACTTCTTGGCGATGGCGATTGGGGAACCTCTGGATTGGCGGATTGCTAATGCTTCTTGGAACCGCCACCGTTTGTGGTTGCTGTGGATCGGAATTGCGCTGAATGTGTTGTTGTTGCTTGGTTTTAAGTATGTGCCTTTTGTATTGAGTTCGATCGGCACTTTGTTAAATTGGCCAGTTGCTCTCGACAGCGCTAACTGGGTAAAAACTCACGTCATCGCACCCTTGGGATTGAGTTTCTTTTGCTTTGAGTGCATTTCTTATTTGATTGACGTGTATCGAGGCGCACCGGCGGCTACTTCGCTGCTGCACTTTGCTGCTTACAAGTTGTTTTTTGCGAAACTGATTTCTGGGCCGATTACTCGCTATCACAACTTGATCTATCAACTAAAATCCCAGAGTTTTCCGACGCCCGATCGCATTTCTGAAGCACTTTGGACGATCGCCTTCGGTGCAGTTAAAAAAGGTCTTTTCGCAGACAATTTGGGAATTTATGTCGATTTAAGCTTTACCAACTTGCAACGGGCGGGAAGCGAGGATTTGTGGCTGGCAATTTTTGCTTACGGGCTGCAACTTTATCTCGATTTTAGCGGCTATGTTGACATGGCGCGCGGTACTGCTTTACTGCTGGGTTGGTATTTGCCACCAAATTTTGATTTCCCTTATTTTAGTACCAGCATCGGTGATTTTTGGCGGCGCTGGCACATGACTTTGGGCGATTGGCTGCGAAATTATTTATATTTTCCGTTGGGGGGTTCCCGTGTCGCTTTGTGGCGCACTTGTCTCAATTTGTTCACCGTCATGTTAATTGCGGGAATTTGGCACGGGGCGGCTTGGGGATTTATTGTGTGGGGGGCTTTGCACGGTTTGGCTTTGGCGGTGCACCGGGTGACAGATGTGACTTTTAAGCGGTTGCGGATCGAGTTTTTGTGGGAAAATCCGATCGGGATGGCGATCGCTTGGCTGTTGACTCAGGCGATGGTTTTTAGTAGTTGGATATTTTTCCGTCTTCCCGATTTAAAAGATTCAGGATGGGCGATTTCGCATTTGTGGGGACACCCTGCTGACGTGCAGTTTGCTAATAAAGTTTATGTGGAAGTTTTGGGTTTGGAAAGAGTGCAGTTGACTTGGATATTGGCGACTGTGGCTGTGGCGATGTTGCTTAATTATGGCTTCAATCGCATTTTGAAAGTGGAGTTAAATTGGCAGATGAAATTGGCATTAGTGCCACTTTGTTTCTATGCGGTTTGGCTGTTAGCTCCCGAGGGCGGTTTGCCTTATATTTATTTCGATTTTTAGGGCATTATCTTAGTATAGGTTTGTAGTGAGGACTTTAGTCCGCATAACTGGTTCCCAGGCTCGGCCTGGGAACCGATGTCCAGAGGCTCGGGAGCATCTCAGTTTTGCAAAAAGCATTTTTTTATTGTAGTGCGAGCGTCCCCGCTCGCGAGTATAATACGCGAGCGGGGACGCTCGCACTATAAATACAAAACTGAGATGCTCCCAGAGGCTCTGCCTCGCTTGGATCTCATGGAGGCAGAGCCTCCGGATCTGCATTACCAGGCAGAGCGAAAGTAACGAGCAATCGCTTAAGTTATTAAATTTTCATTCCTAAGCACCCTACAACTAATAGGAACACCAATCACTCCAGCTACCGACATAAAGTTTTGCATCGGGAATTCCAGCGATTTCTAAAGACAGTAAATTAACGCAAGCTGTCACCCCAGAACCGCAATAAACAATAATTTCTTCCGCTTTTCCTAATTCCGTCCACCGCTGTTTTTGTTCCGAGGTCGATCGCACTTTTCCAGTTTCATCCGTCACCCCTTGCCAAGGGTAGTTGACAGCACCCGGAATGTGACCTGCAATCGGGTCGATCGGCTCCCGCAAGCCCGCGTATCTCTCGCTCTCTCGCGAATCGACCAAAACCCTGTCCGGCAAGTCTTTTCGCTCTTTTACCGCCAGAATGTCAACGATCGCATCCCGCTGCAATTCCGGTACAAATTTACCCTTCCGAGATTCCGGCAAAGTATTTGTTACCGGATATCCCGCCACTTTCCAAGCGCCAAAACCGCCATCTAACAAAGCAACTTTGCTGTGTCCCATATATCGCAGCAGCCACCACAAACGAGCCGCAAAAGCCAGCCGCGAATCGTCATAAGCCACGACTAAAGTTTCTCCTGAATTAATGCCAGTCGCACTCAATTTTGCTGCTAATTCTTCAAGATTTGGCAGCGGATGTCTACCGCCATGTTTGCCAACTACACTCGCGAGATCCCGATTTAAATCTAAATAAAAAGATCCCGGAATGTGACTTTCTTGATATTGTTTTTGTCCCAATTCGACATCGGCGAGGGAAAACCGACAGTCAATAATTACAACTTGCGGATTTTCGGTATTGGCTGCCAACCATTCAGGAGAAACAATTAAATTGTTGTCATTCATAACTTTTCCAATCTGTGTTTTAACATCGCTCGATAATTACGCATAAACACCCAATAAACCGGGGTTTTTAGCTTGTCTGCAGGCTGTAATATCGCCTCCTGTCGATTACTATAACAAAAACGGTTCGTAGTGCGGACTTCAGTCCGCTCATTATTGCGGGGGAGCATCTCAATTGTACATTTATAGTGCGAGCGTCCCCGCTCGCGTATTGTACGCAGGAGCGAGCGGGGACGCTCGCACTATAATAAAAAAAATGCTTTTTGCAAAACACTAGATGCTCGCAAAAGCGTACTGAAGTCCGCACTACGAACCTTAGTTATTGCGCTTAATCGATCGGACATGACATAATAAGTCTTTTCTGAAAAATCCCGATTTCTGAACATTCGTGCGTCTAGGACTCATCTATAAAGAAAAATTTGATGGCTCGGATTCGGCTTTTTTTCAATTAGATTTCTTAGGAGTTGCTGGCTCCGGTTCTGCTTTTTCTAAATTAGATTTTTTGGGAGTTTCTTTTTCCGAAGTTGCTTTTTGGGAATTAGATTTCTTAGGAGTTTCTTTCTCCGAAGTTGCTTTTTGGGAATTAGATTTCTTAGGAGTTGCTTTCTCTGGTTCTGCTTTTTTTGCTGGTGCGGGAGTTGGCTCTGGCTGGGGTGGATTTACTGCCGCTTCTTGA
>JBBSNU010000268.1:0-6898 GCA_038260455.1 Chroococcales cyanobacterium
CGGGGCACGTCGGAACCTCTGTACTCGATACAGTAAACGCTTAGGGAGATTGGATCTCTCTCTTCAGGTGCAGCAATGTTCTTGATTTAAGTCCGGTCTAAGATCTAAGAATCCTCGTACCTTCAGGTCGAGGAGTGTCAATTAAACCAGGCACGCACAGTGTCAAAATCACTTAATAAATCATTTAAACAAAATTCGCGTTCTCTCAAACAAAGTACAGCAATGCCACAGTCTCTTTACCGTCCTACCCGCAGTCCACCCGGAAAGCTCACTCAACTTCTCTTGCCCTGTGCTCGGACTTCTGTAAACTGGGAAATAGTTTTACGCATACTTGAGTCTTGTGCGACCCGTGACCCATCCAGAAACGGATACCCTGCCCCCGCAAGGCCCTCGTGGAGAGATCGAAATTTTAGACTTTTGTTCGAGTTCTGGTGATTCATCTGCTGCAAGTAAATCTAAAATCTAAAATCTAAAATCTAAAATCGACCCGTGACTCAATCCAGAACCAGATACCCTGCCCCCGCAAGGCATTCGTGGAGAGATCGCAATTTTAGACTTTTGTTCGAGTTCTGGTGATTCACCTGCTGCAAGTAAATCTAAAATCTAAAATCTAAAATCTAAAATCTAAAATCGACTGACCCACTAATAAACTTGCTCGCTCTCCTAGCTTAAAGACTAACCCTTACACTTAAGCTTCTCTGTAAAGGTCTATGAATCCTTCTGCATCTTCCACCAATTTCTCTTCTCTCGACAACGTGATAGATGTCGCTGTTGTCGGCGGTGACAATCATCATCAGGAACGCTATTCTTCCCATCCCTCTTCTCCTCCCCCTTCTCCTCCTTCTCCATCTCCCTCTAGCAGTGCAATGATCCCGAGTCAGGGAAATTTGTCCGGCATTCTCGACCTCCTAAACAAACAAAGTTTCACAGTAGTAGTTAAGGAAGTAGAAGACAAACTTAAGGTTGTCAATCAAACCTTGGGAATGCTCGACAATATCCTTGAGAGCGAGGGCTTTGATGCCATACTCAACGAGATGTTGCAGTCGATTACCCTCAAAACAGGGGAATTGCTCAATGCTGATCGCAGCACGATATTTTTATTGGACGACGAAAAAAATGAACTCTGGGCGATCGTCGCTAAAGACGAAAATGGTAAAAACCTAGAAATCAGAGTTCCCGCCCACGTAGGTATTGCTGGAGAAGTAGCCACAGACAGAAAAGTGGTTAACATCCCTTACGATTTTTATAACGACGAACGATCGGCTAACGCCCAAAAAATGGATGAGAAAACGGGCTACCGCACTTATACAATGCTGGCAATGCCCCTCATCAATGAAGCAACAAACGAGTTAGTAGCAGTCGTTCAACTGATCAATAAACTCAAACCGAACCACGAAAATTACCATACTTTAGACGAACAAATCGACAGGACAGGATTTACTGAAGAAGACGAACAAGTTTTTAAAGAATTTGCTCCCTCAATTCGCCTAATCCTAGAATCTTCTAAATCTTTCTACGCAGCTACTCAGAGACAGCGGGCGGCCACGGCGCTGATGAAAGCCGTAAACGCCCTTTCTAAGAGCAGTCTAGACTTAGAAGATACCCTAAAAAGGGTGATGGATCAGGCTCAAAAACTCATGAATGCCGATCGCAGCACCCTCTGGCTGATCGACGAAGACAAAGACGAACTGTGGACAAAAATCCCGATCGGCGGCAACCTGAAAGAAATTCGCATACCCAGAACCGCCGGTTTTGCAGGCCAAGTCGCCCAATCCAGCCAACCCCTGCTGATTCCCTTTGACGTGTACGACGACCCCCGCGCCGGCACCTCCAAAGAAGTCGATCAAAAGTCCGGCTACCGCACTTGCAGTATGCTGTGTATGCCAGTGTTTAACTCCGACCAAAAATTGATTGGAGTTACGCAGTTAGTCAACAAAAAACGACAAGGAGAATTCCCTCCCTACAACCCGACAGATTGGCCGCACGCCCCCGAACAGTGGAAAGCGAGTTTCAATCGCAACGACATGGAATTTATGGAGGCGTTTAACATCCAAGCCGGAGTGGCCCTGCAAAACGCCAAACTTTTTGCCGAAGTTAAACAGCAAGAACAAAGACAAAAAGATATGCTACACGCCCTGACTAACGGCGTGATATCTACAGATAAAAAAGGCAATATAGTAGCGACAAATCCTAGTGCCAAAAAATTACTCGGTGTCAGCGATGCCGCACTAGCCGAAGGCAAATGTTTGCGCGAGTTAATTAAGTTAGAAAAAGGCGATTTTGCCAAGTGGTTCGATGCGTCTTTGAAGCCAGAAGACGATAACGATCGCCAGCAATATTACCCCGATCAAATTTTGCTCTCCTGTGATGGAAAATCGCAGAGTATCAATCTCTCGATCAACTCAATGACCGACGCTACCGACCCCAACAAGGTAAACGGCGCGTTAGTAGTCATGGAAGATATTAGCAGCGCCAAACAAGTCAAAAACTTGATGTACCGTTACATGACCCCTGAAGTAGCCGAAGCGCTATTAGCTTCAGGGGATACAGGATTGGGCGGCAAGCGCAAGGAAGTTTCGGTACTGTTCTCAGATATTCGCGGCTATACCACACTTACGGAAAAATTGCAAGCCGAAGAAGTAGTGGTGATGCTGAATAAATATTTTGAAGTGATGGTAGATGTTGTATTCAAGTACGGAGGTACTCTCGATAAATACATCGGCGACGCTCTGATGGCAGTTTTTGGCTCTCCAGCGCCTCTAGACGATGATGCCTGGTGCGCCATGCAAACCGCAGTCGAAATGCGGGAAAAATTGAAAGAATTCAATGAAACTCGCGTGGCTAATGGCGAGTTGCCAATCAGTATCGGTATGGGCATACATTCCGATCAAGTTGTCAGCGGCAACATCGGCAGTAGCAAACGCATGGAATTGACTTCCATAGGAGACGGCGTAAACCTCGCCTCTCGCTTAGAAGGTGCCAGCAAACAGTACGGTACTGACTTAATCATCAGTGACAACACCTACAAAAAATACCAAGATCGAGTCTACGTGCGGGAACTCGACTTTATTACTGTCAAAGGCAAAACCGAACCCGTAATCGTTTACGAACTTGTCGGCATCCGCGAGGGATGTTCCCCCATTGGCAAACCCCTGACAGAAAAACAGGAAAAAATTGTAGAACACTACAACAATGCCCGCGAATATTACAAGATACCAGTCACTCAAAAACTCTCAGACAATGAAGTGACAAACCTCTTAGATAATGTCGCCCAAATGCCGGAAGCAGAGATCAAAAAACTGTCCTACAATGTCGAGCAACAGTTGGAACACGAACTAAAACAACTGTTATATCAAGTCAAAAAGCTGTCGTCAGATTACAATCCGAAAAATCTGTCGGAAGCCGACAAACTTATCGTGCTGTTGCAGCCAGAAATTCAACTGCTGAAATTGGAGGGACTTAAAAATCTTTCGGAAGACGAAGCAAGAATGCTGATCCAAGCAAAAATCAAGCCGCTTTCAGTAGAGGAGATTCAATCTTTGCAAGAGGGTGAAGTCAAAAAACTATTGGAAGCAGACATCTTAGAACCGTCAAATCCCCAAATCAAGAGGCTCAAACCCGCACAAATCAGGCAACTATTGCAAGCGAAAATTAAAAGTCGAGCCTCCGCAACAGTTACAGAAATGTTAGATGAGGAATTTGCAAATCTCGGACTCGATCAAGTGAAAAAAGTGTTGAGCGAGTTTAAGAAAGCCTTGGAACCAAAAGCCAAGCAAGCTTTTAGAGACGCGGAACGCGAATTTAACCTCGTTCTGGAAGTTGACCCCAAAAACAAGGCAGCTAAATTGCACGTTGATCGTTGTAAATTATTTCAGCACAGGTTTTCGGACGTACTAAACTGGGACGGCGTTTGGAATCTCACAGAAAAATAGCAGCGGCGCTTGGGATCGGACAGGGGGCGATCGCGATCGGGGGTACGCCCGCCCTTCCATCCCACCAATTAACCTGAATATCGTGTTAGAGCAATTTTAAATAAGCTCCAACGGGTATATATTGTTAAATAAGCGGACTTGCACTCGCTTGCCTCGATGCAGCCAGATGCCCGCATTTGGCGCTACCTGTTGCAACAAACAAAGCTCTTCTACCGTAGGGAAAGCTTAAAAAATAGTTAGGACTTGCGCCAGCATTGCCCAGTTTATGAGAAAAACTTGGGCCAAAGGCGACAAAACATCCGCTCAGCAACCGGGTTTTTGACCGGGCGCGCGAAAGTCTTAATAGCGTTGGCAGATCCTAAAATCAGCTTGCTTTCATTAAATAGTCAACGTTCTAGTCTTATATATAGAAAACTACTAGCATCAGTTATGGATAATTGGAATTCACAATCGGGAGATATGGAGTCGGTAGAGCAGATTTACCAACTATTGCTAGAGATTGCTCGCAGCTCACTGTCAGATATCCCCAGAATCCCCGAAAACATTACTCTAAAGTCTCTTCCCCTGCTCCAACAATTACAAAGTATTCAGCAAAGACCACAGGAACAAGGGTTTAAATCTGATTATTTTTCAGCCAACGATCTCGAATGGGTGGCTCAAGTCCGCCAACTGCTAGAAGAACTGACCGGCGAGTCTTTGTCGGAACGACCAAAAATGCCGGAAAACATGGCGGGCAGAGCTTTGAGTCTGGCAGATAAGGCACAAAGTATCAAAGAAACAATCGAAGAAAAGGCAGCCCGCGGCCCTACAGATGAAGAGGAGAGTTCTTTGGAGTCTCCAGACGCGCTGCTGAATCTCTTGCACCAGAGTTTAAAAAGTCAGCGGGCCAAAAGCTACAAACCCGATGCTCCAGAATGGCAGCAAGTCTTGAGCCTGCTAGATGTAGTGCAGTCAATTTACAAGCAAATCCCAAATTAAATTCAAGCTTAACTCAGGCCGGTCTTTATGGTGCGCGATCGCTAGCTCTTAAAGGCGGTTGCTCTTTGACAGAAATTTTTTTGCTGTAGCCCGAACATTTCAGATTATTGCCTTTTTGTCAACTAAACTAGGTTTAATCGGTTCTAGGGCAGGAGAGCATGAGCGGACAAAACATCGGTGATTTGTCAAAAGAAATATTAGCCGATCGCTATCAGTGCGATCGGCGGCTCGGCAAGCAAGCAGGACGGCAAACTTTACTCGCCCACGACTTAAAAACGCAACAGCAAGTAGTAGTCAAACTCCTCTCATTCAGCAGCGACTTTAACTGGGAAGACTTAAAACTGTTCCAGCGAGAAGTCGAAACCTTAAAATCCCTATCGCATCCCGCAATTCCCCAATATCTAGACTCCTTTGAAATCGACACCCCCAGCCGCAAAGGATTCGCCTTAGTTCAGACTTACATCGAAGCCAAATCCCTACAAGAATATCTTTCAGACGGCCGCACCTTCAGCGAAGGCGAAGTCAAACAATTAGCAAAAGCATTATTAGACATCCTCGCCTACCTGCACCAGCGACAGCCCCCGGTGATTCACCGCGACATTAAACCCAGCAATATTTTACTCAAGAATCGATCGGGCAACAGCGTCGGGGAAGTCTACCTAGTCGATTTCGGTGCAGTTCAAACCCTAGCAACGCAACAGGGAAAAACAGTCACCGTTGTGGGAACCTACGGCTATATGCCGCCCGAACAATTTGGCGGCAGGGCAGTTCCCGCTTCCGACTTATACAGTTTGGGAGCAACATTAATCGCCTTAATTACCAAGCAGCATCCTGCCGACTTGCCGCAGCAAGATTTGCAGCTCGAATTCGAGCAATTCACCCAACTGAGTCCCGGTTTTACCAATTGGCTGAAGTGGATGACGCATCCCAGTTTAGAACGCCGTCCCGCCTCAGCCCAAATAGCAAAAGAAGTTTTAGAAAAACCACAGCAAATAAATAAATCTTCCCTGCCATTGAGACAGGGAAAAACCGTGAACACCTTTAGCTTGTTCAAGAATGTGATCTGGCGCAGCACTTGGACAGGACTTCTATCTGTAGGATCTTGTGTCGCAATTTACAGCACCTTTTTTTTTCCGGTAGTGGCGACAATTTTCGGAGGATTAATCGGTCTTTTTCTCGGCTTGCTGCTGGGGTTGGGGAACGGAATAATCGTAGGAATTGTGACGCGCTTGTGGTTTTTTCCCCTAACTAATCCCAAACTTCACCGACAGGTTTTAACTGCAATTAGTATCGTACTCTGTACCTCGACAAGCATCGTCTACTTTCGGATAATGGATCGGATAATGGATTGGAATAAGCTAAACGATTGGAGTGTGGAGATCATTTTCGTGCTTGCACCGTCGCTAATTGCAGGACTGTCAATGGGGGCAAGTAGCAAGTCTATTGCCCGGTGGTATCAAAAAGAAAGTGGACTGTAATCTAAAATTTACAGTTCTGGACGCACTCCGACTCCTAGAAACCGGGTTTTTACGAAAAGACGTGTTACAACCGCCAGACTCGCTAAAAAACCCGGTTTCTGAACCCCGACGCTCCCCTAAAACTCAAATTAATGTAAAAAAATATGACCAGCAAAATATTAGCAGAACGCTACGAAGTGCAGCGACAACTAGGAAAACAAACTGGTCGCCAAACGCTGTTGGCTCGTGACTTACAAACTCAAGAATTAGTTGTCATCAAACAGCTATTCCTCGGCAGCGATTTTGAATGGCAAGACCTTAAGCTATTTGAACGGGAAGCGGAAACTTTAAAAGCACTTGATCACCCAGCAATTCCGCGCTACCTCGACTACATTGAAATTGACGAACCAAACAGTAAAAGCTTTGCCCTAGTACAGACTTATGTAGAGGGAAAAAGTTTGGAAGAGCATTTGCGATGCGGGCGTACTTTTAGCGAAAGTGAGGTGAAACAATTAGCTAAATCGCTGTTAG
>JBBSNU010000269.1:0-6870 GCA_038260455.1 Chroococcales cyanobacterium
CTGCAAAGCCGCCTCCGGCCCAATCCTAGGCTTCCATCCTGTTTTTTCCATCACTCTAGAAGAATCCGTAATAAAAATCGGAATATCCCCCGCCCGTTCCTCCAAAACCGGATTAATTGCAATCGATTTACCCGCAATCTTGCGGCACAAATCAGTTGTTTCAACTAAAGAAAGACTGTTGCTCAAACCGCCGCCAACATTAAACACTTCGCCGTCAAATTCAGCAAAATGTTCCAACTGATAATTAACTAATCTCAGTAAATCTTCAACGTGCAGCAAATCTCTAACTTGCTTCCCGCTGCCACCAAAACCGATATAACTTAGCGACTTTTGAAAATAGTGAGCCGCCACCCACAAACCGCAAACTCCCTGATCCACTTTACCCATTTGCCAAGCACCGGTAATTAAGCCGCAGCGGTTAATAATTGCCTGCAAATTGTATGCTTCTCTGTATTCCTCAATCAGCAATTCGGAAGCTAATTTAGTTGCTCCGTAAAGCGAACGGTGTCCTTTTAATGGGAAGTCTTCTGATATGCCTAACTCCGATATACCGGGTAATGTTTGCTCTGGGGCGATCGCAAATCTCTCATCCAACTCCAACAGCTTAACAGATTTCACACTTGCGATCGGATAAACCCGACTCGTAGACAAAAACAACAAACTCGCACCAGTCTGTCTCGCCAACTCCAAAACATTCACAGTGCCCAGTAAATTCGTCTGCAAAACGTACTGAGGCGAACTAAAACCAGCCAGCACAGAAGGCTCCGCAGCGCAATCGATAATGCAGTCAGCGTTGAGTGCAACTGGATCTAAATCAGCCGCCGTGCGAATATCCCCGTAAACAAACTGAATGCCGCAACTTTTAAGCCTCGGAATATTCAATTCCGAGCCCCGGCGGCGCAGGTTATCCAAACAAATGATTTGCCATTCCGGGTGCAGTTTCTTCAGGCCAATTGCCAAACAACTGCCGATAAAACCCGCACCACCAACAATTAAAATTCTTTCAGACATCACTAAATTTATTGCTACAATATGGTTCGTAGTAAGGACTTCAGTCCTTATTCGTTCGTAGTCAGGACTTCAGTCCTTGACTTTTGCAACAAATCTAATTTTAACTCATTCATCTTTCTAGTCCGGTGGTAGTCGCCGCGAGAGAGATGTTTTTCGAGCCAGACATACAAGACAATAAACAAATATCGACTGCCCATCTCTTTGATTTTCAGCTTAGAAATACCAGCAGTCCGATTGTACCACTTCAGAGGAATCACCGTATGGGAAAAACCCCGGATAATTGCTTTTAAAGGCAGTTCCACTGTCAAATTAAAATGATGGCTCAAAATCGGCTGTACGCCATCAATCACTTCTCGGCGGTAGAGTTTAAAAGCATTGGTAATATCGTTGTAACGCAAGCCGAAAATACTTTTGACAAACCAGTTTGCTAAGCGGTTAATTGCTAATTTGTGAATGGGATAATCAACAACAAAGCCGCCTTTGATAAATCTGGAACCGAAAACGCAGTCATATCCTTCTTGCAATTTGCGGTATCCTGCTACCAAATCTATGGGCTCGTCGGAAGCATCCGCCATCACAATTGCTACAGCATCGCCGTCAAATTCCGCTAAACCCCGGCGCACGGCAAATCCGAAACCGTTGGGAGGCTGATTGTTGATGTATCTAACTGTGGGGAATTCCCGCGATAATTCCTGGCAAATTTCAAGGGTTCGATCGACACTATTGTCATTCACAATCAAAATTTCGTGCGGAATGCCTTCTAAATCGAGCGTTTGGGCGATCGCCCGCACAGTACCATACAAACAGCCCTCCTCATTGTGGGCTGGTATAATCACCGAAATTTTCACTCCTCATCCTCCGCGCAACTGGACAAACTGGTTGTCAACAGGATTATACACCCAAGCTTTGATCTCTGTTTGGTCGATCGACAAATCGCCACCCGACACATCAACCGCCCACCTCGCATTGTTGTACAACTGGGATTTCAAAATCTTAGCAATATCGGGACTGTCCAAATTTACATAAGCGTTAGCAAAAAAAGATTGTTTGTCGCCGACAGATAGCAGTACAATAGTCGGCTGTTGCAAATTTTCTGGCAAAACCGCCCAACCCGCTGCTTTTTTCTTAACAGTCAAGGATTTATCGCCCGTTTGAGGTTTGTCTAAATAGCCGTAAACTTTCTCTGGATTAGCAATAAATTCTACATTTTTCGCGAGCTTTCTCCAAGCTATGCGATCGAGAATTGTAGCACCTTCTCTCACCAGCCAAGTTTTTTTGCTCAGCACTCTCAAACAGCTTTCCGGCGAATTCTTGAAAAACTCCGACGGTTCCAAATAGTTAATTAACTGCAAACAATTTTGAGCACCTTGTTTGTAAAGAAGTGCCGAGCGAGTTTGGGCGATCGCCTGCTGGGAGTTAACAATAATTATACCAATTAATAGGCCTGCAAATCCCCGATAAATAAATTTATAGTTAAGTTTAAAAGGAGCTTTTGTTTCTCTAACAAACAATTGTCCTAGCTGAACTATAGCAATTAACAGCAAAATCGTATTAGTCGTATATCTCGAAGATGCGATCGCCTGAATCGCCCCAAATTCAGCCCTACCAAGCGCAATCAACAAAGAAGATAAAATCGAAAACAAACCTATTGACAGCCAAGGTAAAGCCTCCCTTTCTGTCATTGCGAGGGACGAAGCAATCGCCGGGACTTGAGATTGCTTCGCTTGGCTCGCAATGACAACAGATGAATTGCTATAACTCACAGATAAATCACTTGCACTATCATTTAAAGCTACCGAAATTGATATAATTTTATTCCCAAAATGCCATACAAAAAATACAAAACTTGTAAATATTACCAATCCTGCAAATGCAGAAACTCCGGGCGATCGCACAATGGGCGAACCCAACAAACTTAAAAAATAATCAATTACCACAAGCGGCTTATTCAACAATGAAATAATACTTGTTTTCCGGCTAGGATGATAATCTATTGAGTAAACAGCACAAGTTGCCACAAATAGCAACATCCATACAATTAATCTTATTTTTTTATGTACTTGTTTGCCTTCTAAAGCCATCACAGCCGGAATCGCAGCCAACCAAGAAAGCAAACCTTGAGCCAGGGAAAAACTAGCAATAAAGCAGAATACAGCAGCAAGAGATATTCTAATCTTAGGCGAAAAATTGTAATTTGAAACCAGCACACTAACCGCTGATACAAAACACAAATTAACCAAAAACCAGGCTAATTGAAATCCCCAAAGCCAGTTTTCGTACTGAACCAGGGAGAACACCAAAATACAAGTTAAAATATTAGCTAAATGCCACAAATCATCCCAAACATTCTTAACTTGCAGAGAAGATAACTTGTAGGTGGCGATAAAAGTTAGCCCCGCCAAACCTATACTGAGACACAACTGATAATTAATATTCCATCTAGAAGCAAAAGCTAGCAGTGAAATAATTATTTTCGGGAACACTATGCGGTGATTGCTGTGCAAGGCCCAAAAATCGTTAAAAGTTACGTTTCCTGCAGCGATTTTATCAAACAGGGTGGCTAACCTCCACTCGTCATCAATGGGAACGTTTATGCTAAAATTCGCTACAAATCCGATTAACAGGACAACAGGAATCAGATATAACGCCAATAAAATAGTTTTTTTCATGGAAGTGCGATCGCACTAATTACCCTCACTATTTTATATTAATCAGGCTTAAATTTTCCCTGAGACTCAAGAAACCGGGTTTTTATGGAAATTGAAGGCTCGATATCGTGTCCGGTCGGTTGACGGGGAGCATCTCAGTTTGGCAAAAAGCATTTTTTTATTGTAGTGCGAGCGTCCCCGCTCGCGTATTATACGCAGGAGCGAGCGGGGACGCTCGCACTATAAATGCCAAACTGAGATGCTCCCGGTTGACGGATATAAAATTGGTTCGTAGTGTGGACTTTAGTCCGTTCATTTGTTGCGGACTAAAGTCCGCACTACGAACGACATGATATGGGGCGCGTATCTGGGTGAAAAACCCGGTTTCTGGCTACCCCTAAATCATTACTTAACAGTCTTGAACGTATCCAGTTTGCCAGTAAATCGGTTGATAAACATCTGCAAAACAGTCCGCTTGCCGATATTGATATTAGAGTTTACGGCCATTCCCGACTGCAAGTTAACTTCCTGTTGATTTGGCTTGCCCTTGTTCAACAAAAACTGTTGATTCTTGAGCTTAATTTTAGTTTTGAAAGCGTAATATTTCCGCAATTCGGTAGGAGGCTCAGCATCCTTGCTAATCTCAATCACTTCACCTTCAGCAGTACCAAACTCCATCGCCGGGAAAGCTTCAACATTTACATCAACAGGCACGCATTGGTATTTGGTCAAACCCAATTTCTCTCTATTAACTTCCTTCTCAGGACAAACGCAGCTTTTACCTTTTTCGCAGTCAATCTTTTCTCCGTCTAATTGTTTGCCGTGATGCGGCTCCAATTTATCGCGCTTTTGTCTCAAAGCATCCAATACGAGAGCTACGTTGCTGTTTTCCAGGTAAACAACTGCTTCCAGACCGTTTTCGTCGTCCAAAACCTTGAGCAGCTTCTCAGTTTGCTGCGCTTCATAATAAGCTTCTTCGCAGCGTTTCGGGCGGGGTTCCCCAGGCTTTACCACTGAGTTAATGATGGATTGGCAAATCGGATCTTTCGCTATATCCAACTTCGCATCCTGTTTCTTAGAAGGTTTCAAATCAAAGATTACCCCCGAGACTGGAGACTTCAGCACTTGAGTGTCCCGGTTTTGCTGCGCTTTTTCTAGCTGAGCATTTACCTCGGACAGCTTTTTGAGGTTTTCCACTTTGAAGCGGCTTAGCTGAGAATCGCTGCTGGCAATTTGTTTTTCGTTGTCAGCAATTTTGGTGTACAGTTCTCTGGCCCAGGAATCTTTAGTGTTTTTTAACTGTTCTTGCGCGCGGGCGATCGACTCTTGAATGCGCGCTTGCTCTCCTTGCTGGCGCTCTACGTCTGCGGTAATTTTTTCGATGTCACCTTGACGGGCGTTAATTTCACCCCGGCGGGTATTGAGCTCGCCTCGGCGCGTGTTAATTTCGCCTTTGCGGGAGTTGATTTCACCTTCGCGCTGCTTGATTTGATCTTGCTGTTTGAGAACGTCGCTTTGGCCTCTGAAAACATCTTGTTCTTGCTTTTCTTTTTGCAGTTCTGCGATCGCTCCTTGCTCTACCAGGGGGCCTAGTCTGCCCAGAATGGCTTGATTAGATTTCAAGACTTGTTGGGATTTTGCTAACTGTTCGTCAGCCAAATCTTTCTGAGCCAGGGCTGATTTGATTTGCTCTTGCGAAGAAGCTAACTGCTGTTGAGAATAATTTAATTGGTTCTGAGCAAAACCCAATTGTTGCTGTGCTACGGTCATTTGAGCGCCGGCGGCTTTTTCAGCATTCTCAGCTTGCTTTAGTTGTTTGTCCAACTCCTGAACTTGACCTTGGGCTGCGGCTACGCGAGAGAGAAATTCCGATCGATAATTAACATAAAGTCCTTGCTGAGCTGAATCAAAATTTCCGCTCGATCCCCTGTTGAGGTACAACTCGTCAATCAGAGCTTGCAGCACTTGATTTTGTGCCACGAGGCTCTGTCTGTCCTTGATGGTAGATTCTAGGTTAGAAGGAATAGGCCCTTGAACTTTGCCGCTTACAACATCTTCGTAAAATTTATTTTCTTTTTCCAGTGCTTCTTTAGTTTTCTGGATCGACGTTAAATCGGCAGCGGGTGCTAGGGGGTTGAAAGTTAGCAGAGGCTGATTTTTTTCCACGCGATCGCCATTTTCAACGTGAAGTCTCACCACCGCCCCTGTAGCGGGTGCTTGGATGTCTCTAGCACCATCTTTTAGTTCCAATTGGCCCACCGCCGGGACAGCTTGTTCTACGCTAGCAAAATAAGCCCAAACGACTCCCGAAGTGGTCATCAGCATGATCATCCACAAAAACAAGTGCGACCAAATCGCTGGTTTTTCGAGAATGATTGGTTGCTCAGAAAGCGTGATCGATTTCATAGCCATTTTGTTACTTCCCAATTATTAATTGTTCGTTATCGGTTGTGAGTTGTGAGTTGTGAGATATCAAGTATTCGATGACTCTTGTTGTTGGAAGAGGCAATAGTAACGTCCTTTAAGAGCCATTAATTCTTTGTGAGTGCCCTGCTCGACTACAGAGCCTTGATCCATCATAATAATTATGTCGGCGTTTTGGATGGTAGTCAGGCGGTGAGTAATGAAAAACACCGTGCGGCCGGCGAAAGATTCTGCTAAGTTATTGCAAACTTGGCGTTCGGAATGATAGTCGAGGGCGCTTGTAGCTTCGTCCAAAATCAGCAGTTTCGGGTTTTGCAAAATCGTGCGGGCGATCGCGATCCGTTGCTTTTGACCCCCAGAAAGCGAAGATCCTCGCTCTCCAACTACTGTATTGTAGCCAGCAGGCAAGCCCATAATAAAATCGTGAGCTACCGCTAGTCTTGCAGCTCGGACAATCTCATCCGTACTCGCGTCGGGATTACTTAGAGCAATGTTTTCTTGTACAGAGCAGTTAAACAGCAAAGTATCTTGTAGCACTACTCCAAGTTGACCGCGCAGCGAATATAACTCCACCTTAGCAATGTCATAGCCGTCAATAAATATCCTGCCCGACAGCGGCGGATAGAGACGCTGCAACATCTTCATCGCCGTACTTTTACCGGAACCACTTCCCCCCACAATTCCTACAAAACTGCCAGCGGGAAATTCCAAATTCACATTCGCCAATTGCAATGAGCCGCTTTCGAGGAATCGGAAGGAAACCTCCTCATACTTAACGTGACCTTGA
>JBBSNU010000270.1:0-6855 GCA_038260455.1 Chroococcales cyanobacterium
CGGACTAAAGTCCTAACTACGAACCTATAACAAGTTTTTTTTTGGAGAAACGAACCGCGGCTAAACTCTTTTATTTTTCAATTAAAACAGGTTTGTAGTGAGGACTTTAGTCCTTCTAAAAATGCTGCGGACTAAAGTCCTCACTACGAACCTATAACAAGTTTTTTTTTTGGAGAAACGAACCGCGAAGACGCGAAGGACGCGAAGAAAGAAAGAGAAGGAAGAGTGTTCAGGATTGATTTAAATTTGTAACCGGTTCGACATTAAGCGGGAACTGTTGGCTGATGTTCCAGCGGCTGCCGTCGTGCAGCAGCAATGTTAACGCCGCAGCGGTAAACTCAAAGTGGAGCTCGCGCCCTGCAAATTCCAACCAAGCCGCTTGAAAATTCTCCTTGGTTAAATCGCGAAACCCTACAGTCATGTGCGGGACAAATGGGCGAGTCTGAGAAAGTCGATCGACAATTCCCAAATTTGCCTCCAAATAACTCATCAAATCTTGTTGCATCTCCAGCAATTCGGGCGATTTGACAACATCCACGTAAATGACGTGGGGATCGAAAGCCGCAAAACCGGATAGAGTAACGAGAATTGGCAGCCGATTTGCAGCAAATGCCTTTAAACTTTCCTCTAATTTCGGAACTTCCGCCGCTGGCCATTCAAAAGGAGGTTGCAGGGTGATGTGGGGCGGTGACTTCAAAGCACTGCTGCTGTTGTAGTGTTCCGCAAAATACTGTTTAATCTCAGTAATCTGCTGTTGAATGTCGGGAGGCGGCACCAGAGCAATAAAAAATCGCTGTTTTGACGGGTTCATAGGGTAGCATCGCAGTAAGTAAGGAATGGCTGAGTACGGGCGATCGAGTATTTACTCAATTCCCTGTACCAAAAACTCCATTCCCAATCTACAATCCCCAATCTAAAATCTAAAATCTTAAATCCAAAATAAAAAATGCCTTGGTTTGTCAAAATTGAGCAAGGAATTGTCGAAAAGCCTGTATTTGACCAGTACGTGCCTGCTCACAGAGCTTATGTCCGAGAGTTGATTTCTAAAGGACACCGAGCCAAAACTGGCTACTGGGCGAGGCGGGGCGGCGGTATGTTGATGTTTGAGGCGGGTTCGATGGATGAGGCAAGGGCGATCGTCGCTGAAGACCCCCTGGTGAAAAACGGTTGCGTTATTTATGAAATTTATCACTGGTGTGTGGTTGAAGAATAAATAAATGTGTTATACTCACAAATGAACTGGACCCACGCGATTCCAACGCCCAAATCTTGTCAGGACCGGAAGGTAGCAGCAACACGGGATGCTTGTAATAGGCGTGGTCTCCGGTTCACCTTGTTTTATGAGGTATAGCTCCTATGCCTGGTTTCGGAGATATTTTACAAAAGGCAGTTTATCTTGGTGTCGGGCTAGCTTCCTATGCTGGTGAAAAAGCAGGCAGCAAGTTGACTGAATTGCGCGCTGAATCCCAAAAGCTGGCCGATGAATTAGTCAAGCGGGGCGAAATGTCAACGGAAGAAGCACGCCGTTTTGTCGAAGACATGGTGCAACAAGCTCAGCAGCAACAACCGCCAGTAGAAGTGACTGGGGACAAAAAACCGGCTGAACCTCGCCGGATTGAAATTGTTTCTGAGGAAGAAGAGGTTTCTGCACCAGATGCTAAAGAAACCGGCGGCGTAGACAAACTCCGCGAACAAGTACAGAATTTACAAGATGAATTGCGAAAGCTGAAGCGCGATTAAGCTCAAAAAAGCTCGCAAAGCAAAGCATGAAGGGAACTCAGGATAATACTCTTGAGTTCCCTTTTTGCCTATCTCCCCAGTCAGATATGGACGAAGATCGGGCATTAGGTAATAGAATAGTCCTGGATGCACTAAGTAGGTCATTGCCAAAAAAAACTTGTAGGGGCGGGTTTAGCTAAGAATTTATGATACAAGCCCATAGATGAAGGCAAAACCCGCCCGACCCATCTAATGTTTATTTGTACCCACCTACTTAGCAACCAAGAAACCGGGTTTTTAAACCGAGATTGAGGGTGATCAGCAAGTATTTTTGTGGAAAAACCCGGTTTCTAGTCACCCGTGCTTCCTGGACTATAGAATTGAGAGTAGGTGCGATCGCTTTCCATAAGGCTGAGTACACTTGTCTGTTAAATACTTTGCAATAGTAAGCTGTCAAATTCATGGAAGATTGGTCAAAAGATTTTTTTGAAGTAATGGAAAATGCTGTTTCTGACGTAGAGCATTTTTTCGGCGACGTTAGCGATGAATTTGTCGAAATGCTGGACGTTTTGGCTCATATTTCGGAAGAGTTTACAGAACAAGTACAAAATAACCTGATTACTGAATTTGACGGTTATTTTAATGAATTTGACGGTTATTTCAATGAATTTATAGAACCGATAATTGAAATTGTTCGGGAGTTCGACCCGGAGTTTGATGAGATAGATTGGTCGGTGGTGACTTATGTAGACCCTTCGCCGACTCAGCAGCCGGCTTGTCGCGGTTGCACTAACTATCACGGTCAAGTTTACGGCGGGAATTTGTTGGTTTGTGCGATGCACCCTACTGGTGTGGAATCGGAGAGTTGTCAGGATTGGGAAGGTGACAGCGACGTGAATTTCTAAGAGTTTTTGAGGGTTTAATCGCTTATGTTAACGTCAATTAAGTCTCCGTCAAAAATTTCTCTGGAAGAGTTTTTGCTACTGCCAGAAACTAAGCCGGCTAGCGAGTATGTTGACGGTCAAATTTATCAAAAAGCTATGCCGCCAGGAAAACATAGCACGTTACAAATCAAATTGTCGTCAGCTATTAATCAAGCTGGTAAACGGCAAAAGTTAGCTTTTGCTTTTCCTGAATTGCGCTGTACTTTTGGAGGATGTGCTATTGTTCCTGATTTAGCAGTATTTGAGTGGTCGCGCATTCCTCTTAATGCTAACGGAGAGATAGAAAACAGGTTTGAAATTGTGCCGGATTGGACAATTGAGATTTTATCGCCGGCTCAAAATCCAACTCGGGTAATCAATAATATCTTGTTTTGCTTAAATCACGGTGCTAAATTAGGTTGGTTGATTGACCCGGAAGAAAAATTAATTTTGGTTTTTAAGCCGCAGCAGCAACCAGAGGCGAAGGAGGGCGAGGATATTTTGCCTGTGCTCGATGTGCTGTCGGGTTTGCAAATGTCGGCGGATGATTTGTTTGGGTTGTTAAGTTTCGATCGCGCGTAAGCTACATTTGAGTATAGGGACTTTTGCATCTAACAGCATTTAAAGGTGAATCGCGATGGCGGCTAATCATTCGCAATTAGGGTTTCCGAGAATGCCGCCATCGCTGGAATTGCGACAATATCAACGGGCGGCGGTTGATAATTGGTTTGCGAATCGGGGACGCGGTACGCTGAAGATGGCGACTGGTAGCGGTAAGACTATTACTGCGCTGGCGATCGCCACTGAATTATATAATAAAATTAACCTCAAAGTATTGCTCGTAATTTGCCCCTACTGCCACTTGGTGAATCAGTGGGCGCGCGAATCAGAAAAATTTGGTCTAAAACCTATTTTAGCCTTTGAAAACGCCCGCACTTGGCAAAATAAGCTGGCTGCGGGTTTGTATGAAGTGCGAGCTATCGAGGGACTATTTCTGACAATTATCACCACAAATGCCACCTTAATGTCCGATAGTTTGCAGTCGCAAATCCGCTATTTCCCAGAAAAAACCCTAATTATTGGAGACGAAGTTCACAACTTAGGCGCACCCCGTTTGGGACAAAGTTTGCCGCGCAATATTGGACTGCGCCTCGCCCTTTCCGCCACCCCACAAAGACATTTCGACGAACAGGGAACCGAATCTATTTTAGATTATTTTGGCCCGGTTTTGCAACCGGAACTTACCTTAGCCGATGCCATCCGGCAAAAAGCATTAGTACATTATTTATACTATCCGATTTTAGTAGAATTGACAGAAGCTGAAACCCGCAAATATTCCTATTTAACTAAAAAAATTGGTTGGGCGCTTTGGGGCGATGAAAAAGTAGAAGCAAACGAGATTTTAACAACTTTACTAATGCAGCGCTCTAGGTTAATTGGGGCGGCGGCTAATAAATTAACAGCTTTGCGAAAATTAATGAGTAACCGTCTCGACACGGCCCATACTTTATTTTACTGCGGCGACGGCGCGATCGAAGGAAGTGCGCGCCGCAATAACAACCGCCAATTAACAGAAACCGCAAAGTTATTAGGTTCAGAATTAGGTTATCGAGTTAACACCTATACGGCGGCGACTCCCTTAGCAGAAAGAGAAAGATTGCGCCAGCAATTTGAGAGTGGAGAATTGCAAGGTTTAGTCGCGATTCGCTGTTTGGATGAAGGCGTTGATATTCCGGCAATTCGCAATGCTGTCATTTTAGCAAGCAGCAGCAATCCGCGCCAGTTTATTCAGCGCCGGGGACGCATTTTGCGGCCGCATCCGGGAAAGGAAAGAGCCACTTTATTTGACATGATTGTTTTGCCTCCCGATTTGGGCAGAGAAACCTTAGAAGTCGAGCGCAATCTGCTCCGAAAAGAGTTGAAGCGGTTCTTAGAATTTGCTGATTTAGCAGACAATGCTGGGGAAGCTAGGGTAAAATTGCTGCAAATTCAAAAGCGTTATGGCTTGTTAGATATTTGACATTTATTCCGGTTCGGTTTATCTTAAAAAGATAGAATTATTTTATTGCAGTTTGAGTTGCTAGTTTCGTTAGCGATCGCACTTACGAACTCAGAAACCCGGTTTCTTCGTAAATTTCTCGTTTTTCGTCACAAAAATCCTAGAAACCGGGTTTCTTTGTAGATTTCTCGTGACGCGAGAGCAAAACTCGTAGAAACCCGGTTTCTCACCCCATACGTAACCCTGTAATTTTTGATTTTTGCAATAAAATAAGTAAATCCACTTAATGAAGCGTCAAATAGAGATGACTAAAAAGCTAACGATATAAGCATTATTCCTTCTTCCTTCTTCCTTCTTCCTTCTTCCTTCTTCCTTCTTCCTTCTTCCTTCTTCCTTCTTCCTTCTCCCTTCTAATTATGGCTGAAAATTTGAATGAAAATTTGGTAATAGCTTTTAGATATGAAGATAGTGCGATCGCACCCGTACCGATCGGCATTTTAGCAGAAAAACGTTCTGGTTATTACACAGACAAAGACTTGAGCGACGTACAGCAACCGATTACTAGCGCGCCGCCGGAAGTCCGACAAATTATCGAGCAGGTATTAGAACTTGAAAAAGATAAGCTATATATGAAATCTCCCCGCTATATTAGCGATGACATTTTAACAATTATTAAGGAAGCAATTGTATGAAGTTAATTTCAATTACTCTGTGCAATTTTCGGCAGTTTTTCGGGAAAAGTCCCGAAATCAAGCTGGCTTGGGGCGAGCGAAATATTACAGTAATTCACGGTAATAACGGTGCCGGCAAAACTGCACTGATGAATGCTTTTACCTGGGTGTTGTACGGAAAATTTAGCACGGCTTTTGCGGCGGAAGAACAATTAGTAAACAAGCGCGCTCTTGCTGAAGCCGAAATGGGAAAAGCAGTAGGTTGTTGGGCAGAAGTTGTGTTTGAACACGACAGCAAGCGCTACCAAGCAAGGCGTGTTTGCCGTGCTTACAAAAGTGAAAATGGTGTAGAACACATCAAAGGCGAATTGTTCCTGCAAGTAGCAAAAGATGACGGCCGTTGGATGCCGACAGCCCAGCATCCCGATGATATTATCGGACGAATTTTGCCCGTAAATTTGCATCAATATTTCTTTTTTGATGGGGAACGAATCGAGCAAATTGTTCGCCACGATAAAAAAGCAGAAATTGCCGAAGCTACTAAGGAATTGCTGGGAGTAGAGGTGCTGACTCGCTCTATCCGACATTTGGGAGACGCAAAAAAATCTCTAGAAACAGATTTGAGCATGATTGGTGGTTACGAAATCAAAAAACTTTTAAAAGAGAAGCAAACTTTGCAGAAAGAGGTAGAGCAACTTTCACAAAGACAAGTAGAAATTGAGCAAGAATTGACTAATCAAGGCGAATTAAAAAAAGCAGTTAACGGTGATTTGCTGGAACGCAGCGGTGCTGCTGAGTTGCAACAGTTGCGAGACGAATTAGAAAAGCAGCGGCGTTTATTTCACGAAGAGCTTGCTCGGGCTTCATCGGCGCTCCAACGAGCAATTTCGGGGCGCGGTTACGCGGTATTTCTGTCGGATGCTGCGGCTGAATTTAACTCGATTTTTGGAAATTTGCGCGAAAAAGGTGAGTTGCTTTCGGGGATTGGGCGGCCGTTTTTGCAAGAGTTATTAGTGCAGCAGCGCTGCATCTGCGGTGCGGAGTTAACTCCCGGTTCTGTTGCTTCCGAAAATGTGAGCGGTTGGATAGATAAAGCGGTTGTTGGCGATGTGGAAGAAACTACTATTCGGATTAGCGATCGCGTTAATGAAATTGATAGACAAGTGGCTGATTTTTGGGAGGAACTTGACAGCCAACAAGCCAATATTAGTCGCGGTAGAACAGAAATTTCGCGGGTGGAAAACCAGTTAGACGATATTCACAGCAAGCTGAAAAATTTCCCTGACGGCGATGTCAGCCGCTTGCAAAAGCGCTTGGATGAAATTGAGGCAAATATTGGCGATTTGCACCGGGAAACTGGCTCTAACCAGCAGCAGATTGAGAGTTTGAACGCGCGGGTTGTTGCTTTGGACAAGCAAATCGACAAGCAACAACTGAACGAGCAAAAGCAAGTATTGGCCCAGCGCCGGATTGCTGCGACTCAGGATGCGATCGATCGCCTAACTGAAGTGCGATCGCGCTTAGAAAAACAGTTTTGTTCTCA